>NZ_FOTL01000003.1 GCF_900114585.1 Methanobrevibacter olleyae
TATTAGGCAAACAAAGAAATATCAACCTCATTATTTCTTAGCAGACAGAGCTTATGATTCTGAAGAAATAAGAAAATGTATTAATGAAGAAACTTTAGCTTTTGAGCAAATACCACTTAAAACAAGAGCCAAAAATGGTCATTATCGTTTAAATAGTTCAACAATTTTCAGACCTAAGATCTATTCTAGAAGAATGAATGTTGAAAGTGTAATTTTTGTTATAAAGCAAATATTTTCAGGTATAAACTTTTCACGCAACGATAAATTACGTAATAAAGAAACCAAGCTAAAAGATGTTTTATATAATTTCTACAGGCATGTACAAATCTTTTAAAAAGGGTTTCTACAAGGCTAATTTTTTATCTATTTTTCCATTAAGTTTATATGTTATAATTAATATATCTTAATATGTCTATAATTTTAAATGTTTAATTCTAGGCATCGGTTTTTAAGATTTTGTATTTTAAAATAGCTATTTTTAATTAGAAATTAGTGATAAAAGATTTGTTTTGATTTAAAAATATCTATATTTAGAAACATTTATATATAATCATTAACAGACTTTTATGAGTAAGAAGGACCGGTGGTCTAGGGGTATGATACCTCCTTGACATGGAGGTGATCACGAGTTCGAATCTCGTTCGGTCCATTTGCCGTAGTAGTTCAGTTGGGAGAACGCTAGACTGAAGATCTAGATGTCGCTGGTTCAAGTCCGGCCTACGGCACTTTTTTTATCTAAGGTTATTTAGTTTTTATCATCACGAACTATCTTTATAATTAAAAGAATAATGGAAAATTTAAAATATTAAAAAGTCATCTTTAAGGTATTTAAAAAAGATTAAAAAAAGGTTAAAAAGAATAAATTAAAAAAAGAAAAATAAGTTAAAAATAAGTTTAAAAAACTTATTTAAATAAGTCTTGGCCCTGTTTTTTGATTAGGGCTTATCTTTTGATTTTCTAATACATGATTAAGCTGATCCATTATAATAGTTCCTGAGGAGGTTCCAATTTTAGTTACACCTGCTGCCATTACATTACTTGCTAATTTGTAGTTATTGATTCCTCCAGCAGCTTTCATTTCAAGATGAGGTGCATTCTTTTTCATAATTCTTAAACTTTCCATTAATGCATAGAAATCTTCATTTCCATTAAATCCACTAGAAGTTTTTACATAATCTGCTCCACCATCTTCACACATTCTAGAAGCTCCTGCTTTTTCATCTACAGTAAGGAGGGTATTTTCTATGATTACTTTAAGAACTTTATCTCCAATTGCCTCTTTCACTGATTTAATATCATTCTTTACAGATTCAAAGTCATGGTTTTTAATTGCAGGTATATTTGCCATCATATCAATTTCATCAGCACCATCTGCAATTGCTTTTTTTGATTCAGCTATTTTTCCTTCGGTATTTCCTGCACCTAATGGAAAATCAACAACAGTTACTACTTTTATATCAGTATCCTTTAGTTCTTCTTTTGCTAATTTTACATAGTGAGGTAAAACCACAACAGAGTAAAAACCATATTCTTTAGCTTTATCAAAAAAAGCTTTCATTTCTTCTATTGTTGCACTATTATCTAAATTAGTAAACTCAATAACTTTTGAGAGTTTTTTAGCTTTATTGATCATTTGATTCATCTCCCTATTTTTAAACAATTTAAATAAAATTTTAATCTCCAATAATTATGATTTATTTTATATGTATATAATAGTTAGTTTAACTTCAAACTATATAATATTTTTGTCTTGTTTGATTGTTTTAAATTTTTTATATTTTTTCATAGAACAAAATATAAAATAAAAATAAGACAAATGATTTTTAGTTTAATTAAATTAACTTTTTAGCCATATAAGGGCCTTTACGTTCATAACCAAATTTACGGTAATAATTTCTAGCTCCAATACCACTAATAATTAAAAGTTCCTCTTTATTTTGATTAAGGCTGATTTCTTCAGCACGCTTAAGTAATTTTTCTCCAAAACCAGTATGTTGGCCTATGTTTTCTCCTTTTTGACCTATTTTAATCATATTTCCATAAACATGTAATTCACGTACGATTGCAGTTTTATCATCAATCTCTTCTCTATGGGCTTTTAGTGATGGCATTCTCAATCTTAAAAATCCTGCTAGGCTTTCCTCATTTTTATCTTCAATAGATAAGAAGTGCTCTTCCCCATTACTTGCAATATAATCTTCTTCAAATAGTTTATAATCATCAATTGTATACTCTTCTTTTGTCTTTTTATGACCTATTTCTCTACATCTTATACATTGACAGTTAATATCTTCTTCTTCAAGACGATTATAAACTAATTCTCCTAGATTAGATTTTTTAACACCATCTTCAATTAAAGTTGAAGGTATATCTCTTTGTATTCTCATAGTTCTAAGCCACTTTGGCAAAATTTTCTTAATTTGAACTATTAAATCAACTGCTTCTTCATCACTATATGGCCTGTATTTACCTTCTTTCCATAGTTTGTGAAGTTCACTACCTTCAGTAACAAGACAAGGATAAATCTTAAGCATATCTGGCTTAAAGTTTTCATTGGTGAAAATGGTTTTAAACATTTCTAGATCTTTTTCTGGGCATTGTTCTACTTTAGGATTGTCTCTTGCAAGTGGGAATAAACCAGGCATCATATGCATAGCTACTTTCACTCCTGAATCTCTTAAGATTCTATTTGCTTCAATCACATCAGATACTCTATGTCCTCTTTTGATTTTTTTATAAATATAGTCATGAATTGTTTGAACACCTAATTCAACTCTAGTCACACCCATTTTTAGCATTCTATCAACATGATCTTCCATGCAATAGTCTGGACGTGTTTCAAAGGTCATTCCAACACATCTTACTTTAGAACTTTCATTTGCTTTTTGAATATCCTCTATAAGTATATAATCATTTGGCGGATATGTTTTAAGAGCATTGTTTATATAGGGAGGATATTTTAAAAGATCTTCTTTTTTAAATGATTCTATATCATCAATTTGTTTAATATTCTCTAAAATTACTCCAAAATCAGTCATTGCTTTTAGACATTGTGAAACAAACCATTCCTGATAGCAAATATCTCTTGAAGGGAAAGTTCCCCCCATAATAATTAATTCTACTTTATCGATAGGGTGTCCTACTTTATGTAATTGTTTTAATCGGTTATAACATTGAACATATGGGTGAAACTTAAACATTCTGCCTCTAAGTGCTGCAGGTTCTTCTCCAGTATAACTTGGAGGTGCAATATCACTTTCAGGACAATAATAACATCTTCCATGTGGGCATTGGTGGGGATGGCACATAACTGCAACTATTGCAACTCCAGAGATAGTTCTTGTTGGCTTCTTTTTTAATAAACTAGAAACGATTTTCTTTTCTTCAAGACTTGCATGTTCTAAAATTATGGAATTGCTCATAAATTTTTTTAACTTTCTGTCTCTACATAATTGTCTTTTTTCTACTTCAAGTTCACGTCGAGTAGTTATTTTTCCATTTATGATATCTTCTATGATAATTCGACATGCCTCTTCCATTTTAAATCCTCATATATTGTATTTTTTATTTAAAATTTTTACTTATTTAACTACACTTTTTAACTAAATTTTTTTTAATTACACTTTTTAGCTAGATTTTTTAGCTATATTTTTAAATTACTATAATATATTTGTTCTTAAAATATTAAATTATTTTCATAAATTTATAAAACTTTTTATTTTTTAAAAATATTAGATAAGTTTATATAATTCCAAATCATACTTTTAATTAAATTGAACTTATGTTAAAAAATATTTTTCATGATTTATATAACTATTCTAGTTATTAATAAAACTAATGTTTTTTAATTAATAAAATATTTTTTAACCTATTTCATAAATTAATCATTGAGGTAATATTATGAAAATTAAACAATTATTGGGAATGATGGCTTTAGATTCTAATGCAAATGAAATTGGAAAAATTGAGGATGCAGAATTTGATAAAGAAGATGGAAAAATTAGTTCTATAACTATTGTCCTTAAGAAAAACATTATTTCTTCTAACAAAATCGAAGTTGGCTTTGAAGATATAAAAAACATTGGAGATTATGTATTGTTAAATATTGAAATTAACAAAGAAGCTGCAATCGAAGAAGCTGAAAAAGCTAAAAAAGCTGCAAAGGAAGATACAAATGAAGAAAAAGTAGCTGAAAAAGTTGAAACTGTTGAAGCTGAACTTGTTGATGATGTTGGAGAAGAAGTTGAAGATAGAGCTGATGTAAAAATTGAATAATTTTTTAATTTTCAAGAATTAAATTTTTAAAATTTTATTTGAATTTTTTAAAAAATATTTTAAAATTTTATTTGAAATGTTTAAAAGATGAAATGTTTAAAAGACATTTTAAAATTTTATTCTTCTTTGAAGAGCTTATTAAAACTATATTGGTGATAATATGAGTTTTTGTGATATTCGAGGAGAAAACATTGATGTTGGTGCTTTTATAAGATATACTGGTACAGGTACTATAAGCAAAGTTGTCGATTTAAAAGAAGAAGACAACATGCAATGGGTTAAATTAGATGAACCTGCTTTATGGTATGCAACCGATTCTTTAGAAGTAGTTGATGAAAAAGATATCATAAATGTTGAATCTGTTGATAAAGACACTTTAAAACAAGTAAAAGATTTAAAAGAAGATTTTGATGAACTTTCACAATCTATTAATGATATTCAAGGTTGTGAAGGTGGAGGATAATTATCCTCCATTTTTTTTATTTATTCTTTAATCTTATTTTTTAAGTTTTTTATTCTTTAATCTTATTTTTTAAGTTTTTAAATCTATTTTTTTAAAATTAGTTTATAGATAATTAATAGTTATCTGCAAAGTTTTTAATGCTTTTAGCTAATTTAGGGCCGATTCCTTCAACTTTCTGAAGCTCTTTTTCTGAAAATGGCCGTAAATCATCACCGAATACATCTACTAATGCTCTTGCACGGCGTCTTCCTAAACGTTTCACTCCTATTACAAGAGGTATAATGTCTTCTTTTACACCATAATAAAGTCTTGCTGAGAGATAATCTAAATCTTTTGAATAATTATATTTTCCAAGTACTTCAAGTGTATTTTTAGTAAATCTAACAAGTAAGGATGCTTCATATGCAGAACGCCTAGTAGAGGAGGAATAGACATGATAGGCATTTTCAATTTGGTATTCAGTTCTTTCATTTATCCATTCAATTAAAGAAACTGCTGTAGCTTCTGGATTTGCAATATCAATAGCAAAGAGACCATAATTTGAAAGCTTTTCACGAACTGGATCTTTAGATTTTCTGCCTTTGAATGAAATAAGAGGTAAATCAGGAGTTTGAGCTAATTGGTATATCAACTCTTCCGGATTAAAGCTTTCAAGATTATTTACATATTCTTTAATTTTCACTGCTGTTTCAACACTATAATTAGATTTAGCTATTAGATTACCAAATGCAGTTGTTTTTAATCCACTAGGTGTAGCTTGTAAAATCTGGTTTTGTATTAAAAATTCTAAAGCATTTTGAATTTCAAATTTTAAACTTTCCTCAGCAAAGAAACTCATAGAAGAGTTAGCAGTCATTTGATATCCGTAGAATGTCTTATTAAAGAAATCTTGAAGTTCTTCAGGACTTTGTGAGAGAGTAGATGCTACTTGTGCGATAATTTGTTTGAATACAGCATCTTTATTTTCAATTAACTTTGAATTTGTTGGTTCTACCGAACCATTGATATACCTTTCTTCAAGTGTGATAGATTCTTCCATAGATTTAGCAACTAAATAGGAGTAACCTTTATCATCATATTGCGGTCTACCTGCTCTTCCAGACATTTGTTCATAATCAAAAACAGGAATTGCTTGAGGACCTTGTTGAGTCCATCTTGTATAATCTCTAATAATTACATATTTTGAAGGTAAGTTAACACCATACATTAAACTTGGAGTAGCTGCAATCATTAAAATATTCCCATTTCTAAATTCTTCTTCAATGATTTCTTTTTGTTCACTGAAAAGACCAGCATGGTGGAAAACAGAACCATTTTCACAACTTTCAGCTAATTTAAGACAAGTTGAAGTTGGTCTTGATCCTTTTTTCTCAGGAACAGCAAGTAATTTTTCTGCTACTTCTTTAAAACCTTTCTTTTGTTCTATAGTAGTTTTCTTTTTTAATTTTCCAGCAACATAACTTGCTAAACTTTCTGTAAATCTTCTTGTTGAAACAAAACTTAATGCTTGAGAATCATCTGCAATAGCCTTTTCTAAGACTTTTACAACAACATCATTTTTATTTTTTGTATTAAACATTTCACTATCTAAAACATCTTTATTTAATGGCACTGGTCTGTAATCATGCTCTACAACAGTTGCATCTAACCAGTTTTTAATTTCTCCCATATTTTCTAGTGTTGCAGATAATGCAATAATTCTTAAATTAGGATTTATAATCTTTGCTCTTGTAATGGCACATTCTATTGTAGGTCCTCTTGAAAACTCACCAATCATATGGAATTCATCAATAATTAGTGTATCAACTTCCCTTAAAACATCCCATGAAAATCTTGTTAACACATCAAATGATTCAAAAACCATAATAGATAAGTCTGAAGAAGAGGGATGTTTACCTACTTTAATCCCAAATTCTTCGAATTTTTTAAATTCTTTCACTTTTTCGTTTTGAATTGAAAGAAGTGGTGCAGCATAAATTGCTTTTCCACCATCTAAAATAGCTTTAAGTGCTACCATAACTCCAAGTACGGTTTTTCCACTAGCTGTTGGAATTGCAATAACACAATTTTTATTATTTTCAAGATATCCAGAATCAATCACAGCCTTTTGTGCAGGATTAAATTCTTTAATATAGGGATAACAACTATTTATTATTGTTTTTATATTCTCTGGGATGTTTTCCATAATAATCAGTCTTTAATTTTAGATTTTAAATATTTTTTAATTTTTTAATAGTATTTTTTATTATTAATAGATAATTTTGATTTTCATAGAGCAATTGAAAAGTTCTCTAAACCTTTAAAAAAGCTTTGATTAAATTTTTTCATTTTTGATGATTTATTTTTTTCATTTGGGATGTTTTCATTAAAGAAAATCTTTTGATGTTTTAATTAAAAAAATCTATTAAATTAAATTTTTTCTTTTTTAAGAACTTTTATATCAGATATTCTTGTATTAGGGTATTGCCCATCTTCATCTTTTTCCACTGCCTTTGTCATATCCCAAATCGTAAGTAAAGCTACACTTACACCGGTAATAGCTTCCATTTCTACTCCAGTTTGTCCTGTTAATCTACATTCACATATTGCAGTTATATTAGTTTCGCCTATTTCAAAGTCTAGCTCAATTCCACTAAGATTTAATGGGTGGCAAAGGGGTATAATATCTGATGTTTTTTTAACAGCTTGAATTCCAGCTATTTGTGCAGTTGTTAGAACATTTCCCTTTTTAATTTCAGCATTTTTAATCATTTCAATTGTTTCTTTTTGAAGATAAATTTTTCCACTTGCTACTGCAGTTCTTCTCTGTTGTGGTTTTGCTCCAACTTCTACCATATGAACTCCAGTTTCAGTTAAATGTGTAAATTCTTTTTCTCCCATATAAAAACCTCACCATTTTTTAATATTCAGTAATATTTTTTAAATTTCAAATGAATTTATTCATATTTTTACTTTTATTTTTTATTATTAATAACTCTTGTTTAAAATTTCACTTTAATCTAGCTAATTTATTTATATTTTCTAATTTAAATCAGTATTATTAATTTAAATCAACTTTAGATTATTTTTATAAATTTTTTTATTTAATTAATTATTTTATTTAAATTTAATTTTTTACTTATATTAAATATTCTATACTAATTAAGTATTCTAGTTTAATTAAATTTTTTAATCTAAATTAATATTTTATAATCCTAATTAAGTATTCTAGTTTAATTAAATTTTTTAATCTAAATTAATTATTCTATGATTCTATAATTTTCAATTCAATTCATCATAGGGTAATTTAGTTTCTGAGAAGTCTTTTGCTCTATTTCTAGCATTTGATTGGAATTTTTCTCTTAAATCTTTATCTGTTAAGATTTTATCGATAGCTTTTGCTAGATCTTCGCTGTCATTTGGATTGATTAATAAACCAACATCTTCTGTAATTATTTCTTTTATTCCACCTACATTACTACCAATTACAGGTTTACCACAGGCTAAAGCTTCTATTAAAACAAGTCCAAAACTTTCAGTAAATGAAGGTAAAACAAGTAAATCACAGCTTGGTATTATATCTTCTATATCAGTTCTTGAACCTGTGAAGTAAACATTATCGAGATTCCCTTTTAAATATTCATTTTCAGTTTTATCTTTTAGCTGTCTTAAAAGAGGACCATCACCTACAATAACAAGATTTGCCTTAGCTTTTAATTGTTTTTTAGCTTCAATGAGCAAGTCAACATTTTTTCTTTTGATTATATTTCCAACAAATAATATTATAGGTTTATCAATAGCTATATTAAATTTATTAACTAATTCTTCCTTGAATTTACTTTCATTATCTTTTGTAGTTTGAAACTTGTCAATATCTACTGAGTTCCAGTGTAATCTTGTTTTTTTTTCTATATCTGGTATTTTTGTATTTATTATTTCATTTTTTAATGTATCACTTACAGCAAGTACTATATCTGCATCTTTTAGAACTTTTTTTATAAGAGGTCTTATTAATGATTGTTTTTTATAGATTTCAAACATATCCGATCCATGGGATGTTACATAAGTTTTTGTTTTAGTTGATTTTCCAGCTTTTACAGAGGTCCACCCTGCAGGTAGTAAGTAGTGGCCATGGATTATGTCAATATTTTCTTTTTCAATTAATCTTTTAAGTTCTCTTTTTCCATTAATTGCAAAAAATAATCCTCTTAATCCGGGAATATTAACTCCTTTTGTACCGATAACATGGATTCCATCAATATCTTTAATATCTTTGTGAGGGTATGTTATTACATATACTTCATGACCTTCTTTTATTAATTTCTTGGCTAAACTATGTATATGTACTCCAACTCCCCCAATATGTGGTGGAAATTGTCCAACCATTGCAATTTTCATATTTTTACCTCATATTTTGAAAAGTTTTTTATTAATTATCAACTATTTTAATCACTATTTTAATTAAGATAAGTATTTAATTAAGATGAGTATTTAATTAGGATAACTATTTTAATTAAGATATATTTTTAAATCTATTAATTTTAATAAAATTTTAATTATTATAATATATTTTATTAATTCTATTTATTTTTATTTTAAAATAGTTTAAAAAAGTTTAAATTTTTATTTTAAAATAGTTTAAAAAAGTTTAAATTTTTATTATAGGATTATTTTTTAAAAAAAAGGAGGTAAATCAATGATTATTAAAAAAACTTGTTTATATTTAATAGAAATAGTATAAAAAAGAAAAAAAATATTAGAAAATTGTTTATACAATTATTCTAATCTTTCTAATAATTCATTAAGTCTTGGAGCACCAATAAATGCTAATGAATTATTAATTGCAATTGCAGGTACTGCTGTAACACCGTAGCCAATAGCTAAATCTCTGTTATCTGGATCTGCTATACTGAGTACTTGTACATCGAGTTTGTCACCTAATTTTGCTTTTGCTTCTTCAACAACTTTTACAGCACCTGGACAATGAGGACAGGTTGGTGAGGTAAATACTTCTACTTTGTTTGCCATTTTATCACCTAGTTTTTTTTAATTTAATAAAATTTTATTTAGTTTTTTTTAATTTAGTAAAATTTTATTTAGTTTTTTTAATTTAGTAAAATTTTATTTAGTTTTTTTAATTTAATAAAATTTTGATATAAATTTATAAAAATCTATTTAAAAACTTAAACTTTTATAAATTTATTTATAATTATTAGTTGTTACTATATAAATATTCCTATATTTTAATAGATTTTTTTTAACTAAAATCTAAATTTAAAAAATTAGTTAAAAAGATTTAATTATAGATTGAACAATTTATTTTCACTTAAAGTTTCAGTTAAGCTTTTTTTAGCTTTAGGATAATTAACTGCAGTATAATTAGTTGTATTTGATTTTGAAGCAGCTAATTCAATAGCTTTATTTTTATTTCCAACTCTATCAATTAAACCTAAGTTTTTAGCTTCATTTCCATTATATTTTTTACCATGAGCTAATTTTGCAATATAATTTGGACTTAAACCTCTATTTTTAGCGATTTTTTTAATAAATTGAGTATAATCTTGATCAATCATTTTTTGACCATTTGCAAGCTTATCAGCATCTGTTTTATTAGATTTTTTTAATTTAAGATAATCTTCATTATATTCTCCTCTAAGTTTAAGCTTTGAATATTTATCACTATTAATAAAGCTAAGGCCAATTCCTCCAATTGATGATGAAGAACTTGCAACAATAGAATCTGCACTAGATGCGATTAAATAACTTTCATCTAATCCTTTATCTCCAATATATGCAATAACTAACTTTTCTGAGTTTTTAATATCATCAGCTATTTGTTCACTTGCAACTTCACTTCCACCTTTACTATCTATATCTAATACAATAGCTTTTACATTTTTGTTAGAGTTTGCTTCATTTAATGCATTTTCTATCTGACTTACACTTGTTGTAACTTTGGTAGAATTAGATGGATTGTATGTAACAGTTCCACTAATTGATATAATAGCTATTTCATCCTGTTCAATAGCTAAATTACTTAGTGGTAAAATAAGAACTAAAAGTAATGTTATAGCTAATATAATGAATGCACCTATTCCTATATTAAGCCATTTTATTTTGTTTTCACTCATTTTATCACATCTAGTATCTTATTTTAATATTCTCTATAATTCATTAAGTGATTGGGTTATGAAAATTTTTTTCATATTCTCCAATATTTTCATTAATTTAATAATATATTATATTTAATTACATTAATATATAAGTTTATTTTTTTTAATATTTTTCAATGTTTTTTAAATAATAAAATTGATTTTTTCACATTTAAAAATTTAACTTTAAAAAGTTATAATCTTATTTTCAATTAAGTTTATATGATTTAATTTAAAGGGTTATATTCTTATTTTCAATTAAGTTTATATGATTTAATTTAAAGGGTTATATTCTTATTTTCAATTAAGTTTATATGATTTAATTTAAAAAATAAGATATATATTTAATCCTATTTAAAAATTAGCTAAATAATTAGGTGATTCAGTTGAGTAAAACAGTTTTATCTCCAGGTTCTGCTACAATTATTAATGCAATTTCAACTGGTTTTGGTTCTGCATTTGGTATTGGCCTTTCTATTGAAGCTGAAGCTAAATTTTCTAATTGTGGTATTAACTGCTCTTCAGATTTAGGAGTTAGTCCTAATTTAATGAATTTATGTGTAAAGAAAGTTTTAGATTATTATAATATTACTAATGATAAAATTATTGAAGAGATTATCAGTGATTTAGATTTTGGAAATGGAGAAGGTATTGAAATTAAAACTAAATCTAATTTACCATTAGGTTCAGGTTTATCAAGTAGCAGTGCTTTATCTAATGCAGTCGTTATGGCATCTGCTTCTTTAATTGCAGATGAATTCTGCCTAAAACCATTAAGTGATTTTGAATTAGTTAATCTTGGAATTGATGCTTCACTTGAGGCAGGAGTTACTATAACTGGAGCTTTTGATGATGCTTCTGCATCTCTCTTTGGTGGAGTAACTATAACTGATAATACTAAGCGTAAGATTTTACATCAAGAAAAAATGCCTAATTATGATGTTTTAGTATTTATGCCAGATAAAGAATCTTTAAGCGGATCTTCTGATGTTAGTAGGATGAAATTAATTGCTCCATTTGTTGAAATGGCCTTTGATAAAGCTATGGATAAAGAATATCTTGAAGCTTTAACTTTAAATGGTTTATTATATGCTAGTGTATTAAATTTTGATAATAATATTGCACTTGATGCACTTGAGTCTGGTGCTTTAGCTTCTGGTTTATCAGGAACTGGTTCTTCATTTGTAGCTATTGTAGATGATAGTTCTATTGACAATGTCAAAGAGGCTTGGAATTCTTATGATGGCAAGATTATTGAAACAATAGTAGATAATGAAGGAACAAGGTTTATTTAATTATTTTATTTTTTTCATGAAATTTAAAACCTCTTTCATGAAATTGTTCAGTATTTTCTTTTTTTTAAAAGAAGGTAGTTTGTTTAGTATTATCTTTATTTGGAAGTTCATTCAAATATTCAAATATTTCATTTGGATTATTCATGATATTGTTTTCTTTTGTTCTTTTATAGAACATTTCCATTAGTTTCTTATTATTTGGACTATTTAAGATATAACTGTTTCCATAAGTTTCAATATATTTTTCTTTAAGAGCTGGAAAACTCTTATCTAGATTTTTATAGAAATATTCTCTATTTCCTTCTCTTAAAGTCATTCCAATACCAAAACAAATTATTCCTTCCACATTTGTTTCAATGCAATAATCAATTATTCCATTTATATTTTCTTCTGTATCGTTAATAAATGGTAAAATTGGGCATAGCCATACAACAGTTGGAATATTTGATTTATTTAACTGCTCAAGTACTTTTACTCTTTCTTTTGTGCTAGATACATTTGGCTCAAGTACTTTGCATAAATCTTCATCATATGTAGTTAAAGTCATTTGTACAACTACTTTTGATTTTTTATTAATCTTTTTTAATAAATCTAAATCTCTTAAAATTAAATCAGATTTAGTTATACAGGTAAATCCATGACCATATTTATAAATTAATTCTAAAGATTGCCTTAGATGATTTAATTCTTCCTCAATCGGGATATATGGATCTGTCATAGCTCCAGTTCCAATCATAATTTTTTCTCTTTTTGATTTAAGAGCTTTTTTAAGTAGCTCAATGGCATTTGCTTTAATTTCAATATCTTCAAAATCATGATTCATATTGTAAACTTTACTTCTAGAGTCACAATAGATACATCCATGAGAGCATCCTCTGTATAGGTTCATACCATTCTTATTAGACAAAATACTTTTAGAATTCACATAATGCATGATTTCACTTTTTTAAATTTTTATTTTAATATTTGTTGTACTATATTTAATTATTTATGAGAGCGTTTGATAAGAATTTTTAAATTTTAATTATTTATGGGAGCGTTTGATAAGAATTTTTAAATTTTAATTATTTATGTGAGTATTTGATAGGAATTTAAATAAATTTTTGTTAAAATTAAATTCAATTCAATAATTATCTTTAAATAATATGAAATATAAAGTATATCTATTATCAAAACTATGGAGTTGTTTTTGTGGATGAGAAAGAGATAATGAGCTTATTTAAAAGTGAATATGAAGCTCGTAATATTCTTGAAGCGTCTAGAAAAAGAATTGATGAAATTGATAATGATTTAGTTAACTTAATTAGTGAAAGAACTTCACTTGCTAAGGATATTGTTTCTGCTAAAGTTTTTTTAGGTATGGAAATTTATGATAAATCAAGAGAAGATGCAATCCATAACAAAGTAAATAAATTAGCTCATGAAAAAAATATTGATGATGATATTCTTAGTGATATTATGAATATGCTAACAATTTTAAGTAAAAATAAACAGAAGGAAATTTTGGAGGAATGATTATGGGAAATATTAGAACTTCATTCGTAAAACGTATATCTAAAGAATTAATTGAAACTAATGCTGGTAAATTTACTACTGATTTTGAAGAAAACAAAAAATTAGTAGCGGAATACTCTACTGTAAGTACTAAACATTTAAGAAATAAAATTGCTGGTTACATTACTAGATTAGTAAGACAACAAGCAAACCAAGTTTAATTTTATTTTTTACTATTTTTAAGATTATTTAATTTTAATCTACTTTTTCCTATTTTTAATTTTTAAGTAGTTATTATTTTTCTCTATTTTTATAATTTCATTGTAAATGAATAGTTTTTTCTATTTAACTTTTATTTTAATTTCACCTATTTTTTATTAAAAAATTCTAAATTTTTATTCAAAAATTCTAAAATTAATAAATAAATTTATTAACACCCTTTAATAAAATAAATAAATGAATAATAGTTTATAAAATATATACTTATCAAAATTTATTATTTTAATTTTTAATTTATTAAAAAGGTGTGTAAACAAATGGAATTAATTGTAGCCAAATTTGGCGGTACTTCGATTGGAAATGGTAAAAGAATTAGAAAAGCTGCACAATCTGTCGTTAATGAGTTTATGAAAGGAAAGAAGGTTGTGGTTGTTGTATCAGCTATTAATAAGACTACTGATGATTTAGTACTTATTACTGATGAATCCATTGGAAAAGAAGTAACTGAAAAGCAATTGGCAGAAATTTTATCCATGGGTGAGAGAACCAGCATCAGAGTATTTTCATCAGTTTTAGAATCTTTAGGTGTAAAATCTGAATATATCGATCCAAGTCATGATTTATGGCCTGTGATAACTGATAATAACTATGGTAAAGCTAAAATCAACTTCGATAAAACTGAAGAGAAATCTAAAGGTCTTTTAGATTTATTAGAGCAAGGAATTATTCCAGTTATTTGCGGATTTTTAGGAAAATCTGAAGATGGACAAGTAACTACCTTAGGAAGAGGAGGTAGCGATGTAACTGCATTTCTCTTAGGGCATTGTTTAAATGCAGATGATGTAATCATTGTAACTGATGTAAATGGAGTTATGTCAACTGATCCGAGAAAAATTAGTGATGCTGAAAAATTAGATTATATCTCTGTTGATGAAATGAGAGATTTAGCTACTCATGGTGCTCAAATTTTACACCCTCATGCTTTAAGATTTAAAGACCCAGAAATAAATGCAAAAATTATTGGCTTTGAAAAAGGGGATTTATCTGATCTTGGAACTGCTATTGTTGGCCCTTTTGAAGATTCTATAGGTAAATCTGTAAGTTTGCATCCTGAACCTATCTCTGTAGTAGCTTTAGTTGGAGAAGATTTACTTAATCAGATTGGACTTCTTGCAAAAATGACTACCTTGGTAGCAGATGCTAATATCAATATTTATGGTATTTCTGCAGGTCAAAATTCAATTACTTTATTCTTAGATAAATGTGATGCTGATGAAGCATATCACTTATTACATAATTTAGTTATAGCTGAAGATAGCTTAAGTTCTATTTCTTTAGGCAGAGATATTGCTATGTTAACTATGATTAATCCAGACTTTATTGAAACTCCTGGAGTAATTACTGAAATTACTAATCCACTTAAGGAACAAGGTATAAATATTGTAGAAATCTCATCCTCCCAAACTGCTATTGTTTTATTTATTAATTGGGAAGATGGTAAGGTAGCTTATGATTTAATTAAGGGAGTTTTATAACTTCCGCCTTTATTTATTTAATCTTATAAAGAAGTATTTACTTTTATTTTCTTTCAAGAGAAGTATTATGCTTCTAACGCTTTTTACTGTATATTAATTTTAATTTACAATTATTAAATTTTCGTAAAAAATAATTGGTTTTTATTGGTACGAATTTTATTTAAGTATTTTAAAATTAATATTGGGATTTTTTAAAAATTAAAAATTAAAATAATTAAAGTATTAAAAGTCTTTAATTATTATTTAAATTTATTGGAGTCTTTAAATAGCTCTATATAAATTAATTATTAGATTATTTCATTTGAAGAAATAATTATGTTATAGTAAGGTGTTATTATGCGTTTTGAAGGTACAGCTGTTGCTATGGTCACTCCTTTCTTTGAGGATGGGACTATAGATGAAGAAGGATACAGACAAAATATTAACTGGCTAATCGACCAAGATGTAGATGGTTTAGTTGCTGCAGGAACTACTGGTGAATCTGCTACCTTATCCCACGCAGAACATAGAAAAGTTCTCGATATTATGATTGATGAGGTAGATGGTAGAGTAACTACTATTGCAGGAACTGGAAGCAATGCAACTACAGAAGCTATAGACTTAACTAAATATGCAGATGATGTTGGAGCAGATATGGCTCTTTTAATCACTCCATACTACAACAAACCTCAACAACATGGAGTTATTGAACATTATACTCAAATTGCAAATGTGGTGGATATTGACTTAGTTACTTATAATGTTCCATCACGTACTAGTTTAGATATGGCTCCTGAAACTATTGTAGAACTTGCAAAAGTAGATAATATCACTGCTTTAAAAGAAGCTTCATCTGATGTAGATAAAACATCTAAAACTATGAGCTTACTAAGGGATGCAGGTTTAGATGATGATATTGTTATATTATCGGGTAGTGATGAATTAACCCTTCCTTTAATGTCTGTTGGTGCAAGAGGGGTAATTAGTGCATCTGCAAATATCGATCCAAGAAGAATGGTTCAGATGGTAAACAATATTTTAGATGCTAACTATGATAAAGCCTTAGAATTACATTATGAAATGTATGATTTAATTAAAGCTTTATTTATTGAAACTAGTCCTGCTCCTGCAAAAGAAGCATTGACCATGATGGGAATGCCTGCAGGTCCATTAAGATTACCTTTAGTTCCTATGTTAGAAGAAAACAAAGTAGTCTTAAGAAAAGCATTAGAAGATGCTGGAATTTTATAATTTTAAATAAAAATTTAATATTAACCTAGTTCTATTTTAGAACTAGTTTTTAATTTTTTTTAAAATTTTAATTCTAGACTTATTTATTAAGATGGTACTATGATAAAAGTTGCTGTAACTGGAGCTGCTGGAAGAATGGGCTCTGGTATTATAAGGAAAATTAGTGAACAAGATGATATGGAACTTGTAGCTGCTATTGAAATACCAAACTCTCCATTAGCAGGTATTGATGCTGGTGAAAAAGCAGGTATTGGTAATATTGGTGTAGCTATTACTGGTTCTGAAGATTTAGAAAAAACTTTAAAGGAATCTGGAGCTGAAGTATTGGTTGATTTTACTATTGCTCATGCAGCTGTAGAAACAATTAAAAGAGCTGCTGATTGTGGCGTAGATTTAGTAGTTGGAACTACTGGTTTTACTGAAGAGCAAGCACAAGGAAATGCAGATATAATTAAAGAAAAAAATATTAAAGCTGTAATTTCTTCTAATTTCTCAATTGGGGTAAATGTATTTTTTAAAGTTTTAAAAGACTTAACTCCTATTTTAAATGATTTTGATATTGAAATTATTGAAGCTCACCATAATCAAAAGGCAGATGCTCCCTCTGGAACTGCTATGACTGCATTTGAACTTGTTGCAAATGCATTAGAAAGAAAACCAGAAGAAGTAGGTGTTTATGGAAGACAAGGTCAAGTAGGTAAAAGAACTAAAGAAGAAATTGGTATACATGCAGTACGTGGTGGAGATATTGTAGGAGATCATACTGTATTGTATGTTGGTGATGGTGAAAGATTAGAAGTTAAACACATGGCACATACTAGGGAAGTATTTATTGCTGGTGTAATCCGTGCTTTAAGATTTGTCGGTTCTGCTGAAAGAGGAAAAGTAAATGACATGTCTGATGTTTTAGGAATTTAATTTAGTTTTTTTTTTACTAAATTTTAATTCCTTTTTTTAATTCTTTCAAATTAATAAGAAATATTTATTTTTTTTAAAATAATTATTAAAGATATTTATTTTTTTAAAATAACTATTAAAAATACTTATTTCTTTTAAGATAATTATTAAAAATACTTATTTCTTAAAATAACCACTAAAAATATTTATTTCTTAAAATAACCACTAAAAATATTTATTTCTTAAAATAACCACTAAAAATATTTATTATATGATTAAGGATTGATTAAAATGGTAAAAGTAGGTGTACTTGGTGCAACTGGAATGGTAGGTCAAAGGTTTATCCAATTATTGGATAATCATCCTGATTTTGAAATAGCTGCTCTTGCAGCATCATCAAGATCTGCTGGTAAAAAATATGAAGATGCTACCACTTGGTATTTAAATGAAGAAATGCCAGAATCTGTAAAAGATATGAATGTTATTGAAACGGATCCTGCAAAAATGGATAAGGATGTAGAAATTGTTTTTTCATCACTTCCAGCTGATTTTGCAGCTAAAATTGAACCTCAATATGCTAAAGATTTTGTAGTAGCTTCTAATGCAAGTGCTATGCGTATGAAAAAAGATATTCCTTTAGTTATTCCAGAAGTTAATCCTCAATTTTTAGATATGATTGATGCACAGCAAAAAAATAACAACTGGGATGGATTTATTGTAACTAATCCTAATTGTTCTACTATTGCTTTAACTTTAACTTTAAAGCCAATTTATGATAATTTTAATATTAATAGAATTTATGTCTCTACTATGCAGGCTATTTCAGGAGCAGGTTATAATGGTGTTCCTTCTATGGCTATTTTAGATAATCTAGTTCCATACATTGGTGGGGAAGAAGAAAAAATGGAAAGTGAAACTTTACATTTACTAGGTTCTCTTGATGGTGGAGAAGTTAAACCTGCAAACTTTTCATTAAGTGCATCATGCCACAGAGTTGCTGTTATTGATGGCCATACTGAAGCAGTATTTGTAGAACTTGATGATGAGGCAGATATTGATAAAATCAAAAAGACTATAGCTGATTTTAAAGGCCTTCCACAAGAATTAAATCTTCACTCTGCTCCAGAACATCCAGTTCTTATTAAAGAAGAAGATAATAGGCCTCAACCAAGAATGGATAGAAATGCTTATGGGGGAATGGCTGCAACAGTAGGTAGACTAAGAAAAGATCAAGCATTTGATAATAGTTTTAAATATGTTTTAGTAGGACATAACACTATTAGAGGTGCTGCTGGTGCTTCTATCTTAAATGCAGAATTGATTAATAAGCAAATATTATAATCATTTTTTTTAACTTTCAGCTAAAAACCTTGTCCAAGATTTTTATTGATGCTTGGGAGTAATTATATCAATATTTAGGGGTAATTACCCTTAATTATTTTCTTTTTTATTTTCTTTATTTTACTATTTTTTATATTTTTTTATCTTTAGTTTATTCTTATTTTTCTTAAATTATCTATTTTTTATATTTTTTTATCTTTAGTTTATTCTTATTTTTCTTAAATTATCTATTTTTTATAAATTTGAATTGTTTAATAAAATTTAATTAATTTGATTAAATAACTTTAAATAAGAGATTAAATATAATTTTAATTGATAGTTTTAATTAAAGATTAATCTATTTTGATTAACATTAAATTAAGTTATATTTAAGTGATAAAATGAGCTTTGAAAATTCAAATGATATAAATAAACTTCAAAAATTAGTAAAATCTTCTCTTTTAGAGATTAACAAACTTAAAATGGAAAATGTTCAATTAAAACAAGAGCAAAATTCCCTAAAATCTAATGACGAATTTGAAAAATTAAAAAATGAATCTGAAGAATCTTTAAAACAAAAAGATAATGAAATATCAGATTTAAAAAATAAGTATGATGTTGAGCTTTCTGATTTAAAATCTCAATATGAAAATGATATTTCTTCTTTAAAAAATAAACATGAAGTTGAAGTTTCTAATTTAAAGAATAAACATATTGATGATGTATCAGATTTAAAACTTAAATATGATGAAAATTTAAGAGTTAAGGATGATGAAATTTCTGATTTAAAAACTAAATTTAGGGATGATTTAAAGAATAAAAGTCTTGAACTTAGTGACTTTTTAGCTAAATTTGATAATGATATTAAAGTTAAGGATGATGAAATTTCTGATTTAAAATCTAAATATGAAGCTGATTTAAAAACTAAAAATTATGAAATTGAAAATTTGACTCATTCTTTAAATACTAATATTGAAGTGTTAAACAGGTCTAAAGATTTATTAAATTCTAAGGATGAAACTATTAGGAATTTATCTGATAAGGTTAAAGAACTTTCTGATATAAATGAATCTCTTTCTAAAATGAAAGAATCTTTTGATGAAGAATTTAATAACTTTAGAACTTTAGAATTAGGACAAGCAAATCTTAAATTAAAAGAAACATTAAATGATCTTAGTTCTAAAGATAATGAGATTCAAGCTATTTCTAATGATTTAAAAATTGCAAATAATAAAATCACTGAGATTCAACGTCAATTGGATGAAGCAAAAAATAAAGAAAATCAAGCTAATCTTAAATTAGCTAATACATTAAGCTCTGTGGATGATAAAAATATGGAAATCCAATCCCTTAATGCTCAAATTGCTTCTAAAAATGAAGAGATTCTTGATTTGAAAAATAATTTAGTAAATAAAGATAATCTTGTAGCATTACAAAGAGAACTTGATTCTCGTGATGTAACTATTCGTGAGAAGGATGTTCAAATAAAATTATTAAAAGATAAATCTGTTTCTCGTGAGGACTATGCTAAAGTTCAAAATGAATTATCTAAGAAAGATTTACAAATCCAAAGGCTTAGTGAAGTTAAAGATTTATTCTTTGAATTATCTGATAATAGCTTCTTAGATAATCAAGCTCATGATAGTCTTGTAAATAAAACATCTTCTGAAGATAGGGAATTATTAGAATTAAATGACATTAAAAGGGAACTAGAGTTAGCTAAAGAAAACAAACTTAAAATTAAAGTAGCAAAAGATAAAAAATTAAATAAAGGTGCTGATTTAATCGATTCTACAGATTCAGTTAGTGGTATTAAAAATCTATCTGGCAATCCATCTAGTGATTTAGAAGATTCTCTTAATGACCTTAATCAAAATAATTTAAAAGAAATTGAAAGGTTAAAGCAAGAAGTTGAAGAATATAAATCTTCTGTTTCTGAGTTAAAAAAATTCAAAATGGTCTATGATAAATTAACTGCTCCTCAGTTGAAGAATTTAAATTCTATTCAGTCTCAAATTTATCATTTACTACCTAATGAATCTATGGACACATTATCTGTAAAAGATTATCTTAATGATATAGCATTTAAAAATCTTTCATTTGGTAACACAAAGAACATTCTTAAAAGTTTAGAGAGAAAAGGCTATATTGAAGTAGCTAAGAAGGAAAATGATATATTCTTCTGGAAAAAGCTTCCTTTACCAGAGGAATAACTAATTTTTCTTATTTTCTTTTTTATACGCTATTTACTTTTATTTTTTTATTTTATAGATTATTCTTCTATTTTTATATTATTTTTCCTTTCATGTAATTAGCTAAAATTTTCATGAAAGCATTTTTTTTAAAATTTTTAATATATTTATTTGGATTATTTAGATTATTTTTATTATTTTATTTTTATTATTTTATTTTTATTATTTTATTTTTATTATTTTGTAAAATTATTATGTTCTAACTTTTTAATTTTTCATATAAACTATTTCATTTATTTATACACTTAGATAATTTACTATTTTTATCTTTAATAAAATCACCTTTTAAGAGATTTTCATTATTTAAATTTTTATTAATCTTATTATAACAATTCATTGAAAATTTTATTAATTTTTAATTGGCGTTTGTCTGTTAACTGCAAAGGAACATGTGTAAACCGCAAAGGAACTTTCTATTTTAATATATTTTTGTAACTAAATTATATTTATATTGATTTGTCTATTTTTTTATTAAATTATTATAATTTATTTATAATAAATTAATTTTTTTATATTTTTATTTAATTAATTAGTTTTTATAAAAACTATAATGAAAACAAAAACTTTATATATTACTTTAAACCCATTGTTATTATAGAATAAATATTATTAACATTAGTTAAATCTATCTTTAATTTAAAAATTTCTATTAAATTTAAAGATTTTTACTTAAAAAAAATTTATAGAGTTTTTATTAAAAATTAATTAATTTTTCAATGATTTAACTTAGGTTATTGCTTTTAATTTAAAATTAAGTAAATTAATTAGCTATAATTGAAGTATATTTATTATCTATTAAAAAATATTATTTATTTAAAAAAATTGAGGTGTATTAATATGGCACAAGGTGGACAACCTATTTTCATTTTACCTGAAGGAACTAACAGATTGTTAGGTAGAGATGCACAAAGAACTAACATCTTAGCAGGTAAAGTATTAGCTGAAACTGTAAGAACTACTTTAGGTCCAAAAGGAATGGACAAAATGTTAGTAGACGGACTTGGAGATATTGTAGTGACTAACGATGGAGTTACTATATTAAAAGAAATGGATATTGAACATCCTGCAGCAAAAATGCTTGTAGAAGTTGCAAAAACCCAAGAAGATGAAGTTGGAGATGGAACTACAACTGCAGTAATCATTGCTGGAGAACTCCTCAAAAAATCTGAATCCTTATTAGATATGGATATTCACCCTACTATCATTGCTATGGGTTACAGACAAGCTGCTGAAAAAGCACAAGAAATCTTAGATGAAATTGCTATTGAAGATATTTCTCGTGATATGTTAGTTAAAGTAGCTATGACTGCTATGACTGGCAAAGGAACTGAAAAAGCTCGTGAACCTTTAGCAAACTTAATCGTCGATGCTGTTTTAGAAGTATCTGATGATGGTGAAGTTGATACTGATCATATTAAAATTGAGAAAAAAGATGGTGCTGTAGTAGAAGAATCTACTTTAGTACAAGGTGTAATTATAGATAAGGAAAAAGTACACCCAGGTATGCCTTCTGAATTAAAAGATGCTAATGTTGTTTTAATTAACTCTCCTTTAGAAGTTAAAGAAACTGAAGTTGATGCTGAAATCAGAATCACTGACCCTGCTCAAATGCAAGCATTCATTGAACAAGAAGAACAAATGGTCAGAGATATGGTTAATAAAATCGCAGATGTTGGAGCAACTGTATTATTTGCACAAAAAGGTATCGATGACTTAGCACAACACTACTTAGCTAAAGAAGGAATAATGGCTGTAAGAAGAGTCAAAAAATCTGATATTGAAAAATTAGCAAAAGCAACTGGTGCTACTGTTGTATCTAACTTAGATGATTTAACTGAAGATGATTTAGGTAGTGCTGGCTCTGTAACTGAGAAAAAAATCTCTGGTGAAGACATGATCTTTGTAGAGGAATGCAAAGAACCTAAAGCAGTAACTTTACTCGTAAGAGGAAGTACCAAACACATCGTTGATGAAATCGACAGAGCTGTTGTTGATGCAATCGGTGTAGTAGCTGCTACTATAGAAGATGGCCAAATTGTAGCTGGAGGAGGAGCTCCTGAAATCGCTATGGCTAAAAAACTCAAAGATTATGCGGAATCTATTAGTGGAAGAGAACAATTAGCAGTTACTGCATTTGCAGAATCTTTAGAAATTGTTCCTAAAACCTTAGCTGAAAACGCAGGTTTAGATAGCATTGACTCCTTAGTAGACTTAAGGGCTTCACATGAAAACTCTTGCTATATGGGATTGAATGTCTTTACTGGCGATGTTACTGACATGAAAGAAGAAGGTGTTATAGAACCTAAACGTGTCAAAAAACAAGCTATTCAATCTGCTTCTGAAGCTGCTGAAATGATTTTAAGAATTGATGATGTAATTGCTTCCAGTGGAACTAGTGCTGGTGACATGCCTATGGACCCAGGTATGGGTGGCATGCCTCCAATGATGTAATTACCAAACTTTTTCTGACCTTCGGTTAAAAAACCTTCACCAAAATTCTTATATATTTTGGTGAGGTCTGGTTTTTTTATTTTAAAATGAACCTTTTTTAAGGTTTTTTATTTTCTTTTTATTTTTTTACTCATTTTTATTACTTCATAACTATTTTCTAGATTTTTCATTTTAGATTTTATCAATTTTTATGGCATATTATTTTAAACTATTTTTATAAATGATCATTTTTTTCATATATATTAAACTATTTATTATTTATTTCATATATATTAAATTATTTATTATTTATTTCATATATATTAAACTATTTATTAGTTATTTTTAATTTTACCATGTATGGTTTACTTATTTTAAATATTACTTTTCAAATGCTCTTTGTTTAGGATTATATTCTTTAAAAAACAATTTTTATTCAAGAACTTTTTTAAAATAATGTAAAGGATTTGATAAAATGTCTTTAAAAAATTGTAAAAAAAGCACTAAAGAAAGTAGATATCTAAAAAGTAATGTTGACTATAGTTCTCATGTTTCTCCTTTAAGAAATGATGAGAAAAATAAGGATGAAAATAATTCAGATTCTTTAGATTTTTTAGATGATTTTGAATTAGATGACTTAAAACAAAATGGTATTGTTGAAGATTTAGACCAAAATGGTATTGTTGAAGATTTAGACCAAAATGGTCTTGGTTGTGATTTAAAGGATTCAGACCCATTGAAAAATATAAATTGCCAATATTTTAATGAAAATCCAGATGAACTCATCATCTTATCTTTTTTCAATGATTTTACTTTAATGGATATTGGAATAGGCGATTTTATTCGGGAAGTTTATTTCGAAGATTAACTCCTTTTTTAGTTATTATTTTTTATTTATTTATTTATTATCAGATACTAAGATTTATTAATCATGCATATTAATATTATAATTGATAAGATTATATTAATTGTTAAGATTGTATTTTTAGGAGTTATAATATGTCTGATGATAAAAAAATGAGAAGGACTAAAGAAGAGAAAGAATTATTGATTAATGCTCGTAAACCTAAAGGGGATTTAGGGGATAAATTATTGGATAGAATGAATAAAAGTCATGAAAGTCTTGCACAGTGGGGTGTAAGCCATTTAGATATCTCAAAAGATGATGTAATTTTAGATATTGGTTGTGGTGGAGGAGTCAACCTAGAAAGATTCCTTAAAATGACTGATAATAAAGTTTATGGTTTAGATTATTCAGAGATTGCAGTTGAAAAATCTATTAAATTAAATCAAGCTGCTATTGATGATGGAAGATGTGAGATTATTCAAGGTTCTGTTTCTGATTTACCTTTTGATGATAATAGCTTTGATATTGTAACTTGTTTTGAAACTGTTTATTTCTGGCCAGATTTTCTTAATGATTCAAAAGAAGTTAGAAGAGTATTAAAAGATGATGGAATAATGTTTATTTGTAATGAAGCAATTCCAAATGAAGATGATGAAGGTCAAAATGAGCTCATTGATTTATTAGATATGGATATTTATTCTGAAGATGAATTTGACGAGTATTTGCGTGAGGCTGGATTTTCTGATATAATCTGCTTTTCAAAAGACGGTTCAGATAGTCTAACTAAAGAAGTTACTGGCTGGCTTTGTGTAATCGCTAGAAAATAAATATTTATCTATTTATTTCTTTTTTATTATTTTTTAATCTATTTTTTATTCTAAAATTTAGAGTTTTTATTTAATTTTCTCATAGATAGATTAAAATCCCTTTTATTGAAGTAAATTTTAAATATTATTAAACAAATATAAAACATGTTAATGATTAATTTTAATTAAGATTTTTTATTAACTATTATTTGTAATTATTCAATTAATTCTAAATAATAGCTAATAAAAAATAGTAATAATTTAGTTATCCTTAATAAAGAGGAAAGGGTGATGAAATGATTTTAGGACTAACTATTGGTTTGATTTCCTTAATAGTTTTTGGAAATATAGAAAACTTAATTTTAGCTTCTCAAGGAGTAGTTAAAGGTGCAAACCCTTTAAAACTTGCGATATTCAGTTTAATTTGTGTAAATATATGGTTAATCCTTGGTACTGTATGTACTCAACAATTAGAATATTATGGTATTTATATTGAATTCATTGGCGGATTTGCAATATTTGTTTTAGGTATCCAATCAATGATAGAAGCAGTTAAAGGTTAGGTGAAATGGTGTCTTTTATTGAAGAGTATAAGCCTTTTTTAGGATTATTAATTTTTGGTAACATTGAAAACTTAGTTTTAGCTGCTCAAGGTGTAATTGAAGGAGCTGATCCATTCATTGTTGCAGGTGCTAGTATTTGTTTGGTTATTCTTTGGCAATTAATCGGTGTTTTTGGTACGAAAGTAGCTATGAAATATTCCAGACATATTGAATTCATTGGTGGATTTGCAATATTTGTTTTAGGTATTCTATCTATGCTTCCTCTTATTTATTATTTAATTTAAAAATAATTTTAAATTTTTATTATTTTAATATTTTAATTTCTTAGAATATTTTAATTTTTTTAATATTCTAATTTCTTAGAATATTTTAATTTTTTTAATATTCTAATTTCTTATAAGTTTGGCCTTATATTTTTAAATTTTTTATCAATCATTTGATTATAGAAAAATTTATATAGTATATTGACCAATCTTTATATGTTGTTATATTGCGGTGTTAGTCCAGCCTGGTTAAGACTCTAGCCTGCCACGTTAGAGACCCGGGTTCAAATCCCGGACGCCGCACTTTTTTTATTGCAGCTGTGGTATAGTCTGGCTATTACTTGGGCCTTCCAAGCCTACAACCCGGGTTCGAATCCCGGCAGCTGCATGGTGTTTTTTTAAATTCTTTTTTAATATTACTTTTTTTATAGGTAGTTTTTTCTTATTTTTTAAATTAATCATTGTTAACTTGATTTAGTATTCCTAATTAATTAGTTTTTATAGATTTTTTCTTTATTTTATTAAATAAGTTTATATGTAGTAAAAAATAATATTATAATAATATAAATTTATAATGATTATTTTAAATTCTTATTTAATTATTTAAGTTTATATTCTCAGTAAAAATGAAAGGAAAAATAAATTAAAAATTTAATTTATTTTGGAATTATTAGAAATTTAAAAAATTTATATTTTTTATTTAAAATTAAATTTAAATCAGATTAAAAATATTAAATTTATATAATTTAAAATTAAAATCTAGATAAATTTAAAATTAAGTTAATAGCAATTATTAGCTATTTTAATTAAAACTAAATATAAAAATGGTTGTGATTCAATGGCAGGAATTGTTGGATATGGGGCAAGTGTGCCATCATATAGAATAAAAGTAGAAGAAATCGCAAAAGTATGGGGAGATAATGCTGATTCAATTTCAAACGGTTTAATCGTTAATGAAAAATCAGTGCCTTCTTCTGATGAAGATACTGCAACTATTGCAGTTACTGCTGCAAGATATGCATTAGCAAGATCACAAATTAATCCTCAAGACATTGAGGCAGTTTATGTTGGTTCTGAATCTCATCCTTATGCAGTAAAACCAACTGCTACTATTGTTGCTGAAGCGATTGGTGCAACTCCTGATATGACTGCAGCAGATTTAGAATTTGCTTGTAAAGCAGGTACTGCAGGAATTCAAGCTACTATGGGTTTAGTTGACTCTGGTATGATTAAGTATGGTTTAGCTATTGGTGCTGATACCTCTCAAGGAGCACCGGGGGATGCTTTAGAATACACTGCATCTGCTGGTGGTGCAGCATATATCATTGGTAATAAAAATACTATTGCTGACTTTGGAACTACTTACAGTTTCACTACTGATACTCCTGATTTCTATAGAAGAGAAGGTCAACCTTTCCCAAGTCATGGGGGAAGATTTACTGGTGATCCAGCTTACTTCAAACATGTATTTGGAGCAGCTAAAGGCTTACTCGAAAAAACCGATTCAAAAGCAGAAGATTATGATTATGCTCTTTTCCATCAGCCAAATGGTAAATTTTACATAAGAGTTGCTAAAAAATTAGGATTCACTCAAGAACAATATAAAGATGGTCTTTTAGCTCCTAATGTAGGTAATACTTATTCTGGTGCGGTTCCTTTAGCACTTTCTAATGTTTTAGATAAAGCAGAACCTGGAGATAAAATTTTTATAGTATCTTATGGTTCCGGTGCAGGTAGTGATGGATTTACTTTAACTGTAAATGATAGAATCGAAGAAGTTAAAAGTTTAGCTCCTACAACTGAAGAAATTATATCTAAAAAAATTTATGTTGATTATGCAGTTTATGCTAAATTTAAAGGAAAACTTAGAATGGTATAGGTTAAATTTAGAATTTAAAAGCTAAGAACTTATTAAAAAGTTATTATAACATATTATTAAATAATATTTTTACATTTGAAGGTGAAAAAATGAGAGATGTTGCAATTATTGGAACTTCCCAAACAAAATTCGGAGAATTATGGGATAGTTCATTTAGACAGTTAATTTCAGAAGCTGGTCTTGGAGCTATGGAAGATGCTAATCTTAGTGGTTCTGACTTGGAAGCTATGTTTGTAGGAAACATGTCTGCAGGTCTTTTTGTAGGTCAAGAACATATCGCAGCACTTATTTCTGACAGTATGGGTATGAACCCAATTCCATGTACAAGAGTTGAAGCTGCTTGTGCATCTGGTGGATTAGCACTTAGACAGGGGATTATGGCTGTTGCTTCTGGTTATCATGATGTAGTGGTATCTGCAGGGGTAGAGAAAATGACTGATGTTGTAGATGCAACACCAGCTATTGCTACTGCTTCAGATCAAGAATGGGAAGCACAACAAGGAGCTACTTTCCCATCATTATATGCTATGATTGCTAAAAGGCATATGTATGAATATGGAACTACAAGGGAACAATTAGCTATGATGTCTGTTATAAACCATAAGAATGCTGCAAATAATCCTAATGCCCAATTCCCATTTGAAATAAGTGTGGATAAATTATTAGCATCCTCTTCTGTTGCAGACCCATTAACTTTATTAGATTGTTCACCTGTTTCTGATGGTGCATCTGCTATTGTTATTTGTGCAGCAGAAAGAGCTAAAGAATTTACTGATACTCCTATTTATGTAAAAGCATCTGCACAATCTTCTGGAACTATTGCATTACATAGTAGAAAAGACATTACTACTTTAGATGCAACTGTTGCTGCTTCTAGAAAAGCTTATGATATGGCAGGGCTAACTGTAAAAGATATTGATGCTACTGAAGTTCACGATTGTTTCTCAATTAATGGATTACTTGCTATAGAAGACCTTGGTTTTGCCCCTAAAGGTGAAGGTGGAAAAGTTCTTGAGGAAGGACAAACTAATATTGATGGTGATTGTCCTATTAACCCATCTGGTGGTTTAAAAGCAAGAGGACACCCTCTTGGTGCTACTGGTATTGCTCAAGCTGCTGAAATTGTATGGCAATTAAGAGGAGAAGCAGGTAAACGTCAAGTGGATGGTGCTGAAATCGGTATGACTCATAATATTGGTGGTACTGGCGGTACTTGTGCTGTTCACATTTTTGGTAGAGATCTTAACTAGATTTCTACTTTCTTTTAACTAGTTTTTTTTATTTTTTATTTTCTTATTTCTCCTATTTTTCTTTTTTTAATTTTTAATTTCACATCTATTCATCAAATATTAAATTATCAATATAATTCATATCTAAAGATTCTTCTACAATTTTTGCTAATTCTTCTAGTGAATTTTCTACACTAGTTTTAAATGGATCTTCTCCAGTTTTTATTTTTAGATTTTTATTTTCTCTTAAATAATTTAATAATTCTCTTCTTAAATTGTAATTATTAAATATTCCATGGAAATAAGTTCCAAATATATTATCACTGTATGCTCCGTCATATGTATCGGTATCGTTATTTCCAATTCCCTTTTCTATTTTAAATAATGGTTTAGCACTAATTAAGTTGCTTGTTCCTTCATGTAGTTCATATCCACTTATATCTTCACCATTAATTTTTGAAAGGATACTATAAATTGATTCATTATCATCCTCTGATGAATTACTTTCTAAATCAATTTTAGCAATACTTTGTTTAACAATTTTATTTTCCCGAATAAATTCACTTTCAATGTCTAAAAGCCCAAGACCGTTTATTTCATCAAGTTTAGATTCCTTATGATTTTTATCGATGATTTTTCTTCCAAGTATTTGATATCCCCCACAGATTCCTCCAATAAGAATGCCCTTATTTTTTGATAATTTTCTTATTTCATCTGCTAAACCTGTTCTTTCTAATTCTTTCATATCCTCTGTAGAATTTCTAGTTCCAGGAATTATTATTGCATCAAGATCTTGAATTTTTTCTTTATAATTATATAATTCAATCATCCTTACTTCAACGTCCTCTTCAGCTTCAAATGGGTCAATATCAGTAAAATTAGCTATTTTTGGAAGCTTAATTATTCCAATAATTATATGGTCTTTAGTTTCAGAACTTTCATCATCAAAGTTTTTATTCCATTTATGTTCTTTTAAGGATGTAGAGTCCTCTTCAGGTAGTTGTAAATTTTCAGCATATGGGACGATTCCAAGAATTGGCACTTTAACGATTTCTTCAAGTCTTTCTATTCCAGAATCTAAAAGATTTATATTGCCTCTAAATTTGTTTATAATAACTCCTTTAAAGCGTGATCTGTCTTTATCATCGAGAAGTAAGAAAGTCCCAGCTACTGATGCAAAGACTCCTCCCTTGTCAATATCTCCAACCAGAACTACATTAGCATCTGCTAGTTCAGCAGCACCCATATTTGCTAAATCTCCTTCTCTTAAGTTTATTTCAGCTGGAGATCCAGCACCTTCCATAATTATTATATCATAATCCTTTTTTAGATTGTTTAATGAATTTATAACAGCCTCTTTAGCAATTTTTCTATAATCTTCCTCATTTATCAAATCATTATTTTTATTTGCATCGTAATCTCTAAAAAAGTCTCTGTCTCCTATAGCTTCACCTCGTATAATTACTTGAGAAATTGCATCTTCTTTTGGTTTAAGAAGAATGGGGTTCATATCTACTGTAGGTTCTATCATTGCAGCTTTTGCTTGTAGAACCTGTGCCATAGCTATTTCTTTATTTTCCTTTGTAGTATATGAATTTAAAGACATATTCTGTGATTTAAATGGAGCTACTTTATATCCTCTTTTTACATATATTCTACAAAGAGCCGCTACAATAAGACTTTTTCCTGCATTAGATGCAGTTCCTTGAATCATTAAACATTTTGTCATAATTTTTACCTAAATATCTGATATATAAATTTCATTTGTTTTTTATAAAATATAAAATTTATTTGATGTTTATATTTTTATAGTTTTTTTTATTAATTTTTTACTTTATTCTATTGATTTTTTTCAAGTTTTTATATTTTATCTATTGTCTTATTTATTAATTTTATGGTATATTTTATTATTCCTTAATATTTTTTTATTCTTTCTTATTTTAGTTAATTTAGGTTACTAAAATACAAACCTTTTTATATAACTTAAATCATAAAGTTATTAAGCATATAGTTCAATATATATACATATAATATATTTACATATAATAAAATTAGATAAATTAGTATAATATATGAAATTAGTATAATATATGAAAATTAAATTTTTATTTTAAAAATAAATTTTATAATTTTTAAAACTAAACCAAATAAAAATATTAAGAAGAATACTAATAAAAAACATTATCTAAATATTAAATAAATTGAATCTAAATATTAGATTTAAATATTGATTAGATTTAAATATTAAATAAATTAATTATTAAAACTTTTAGGAGGTTTTAAATGAAAGAAAATAAAGTATTATCTACAGAAGTAGAAGAATTAGAATCTAATGTAGAAATCATAGATTCCTCTGTAGAAGATAATCTAATTGATGAAAATGATGCAGTTGAAGAAATAACAGATTCTAAAATATCTAAGGAAAAAGACTCTTTAGATGTTGAATTTGTAGAAGATGATAACGGTAATCGTAGGATTAAACCTATGCTTGATTATGAAGCAATTTCAAACACTGCAGATGTAGAAGTGCCTCCTTTACTTATTGACCAAGTTATTGGTCATGAAGAATCTGTTGAAACTATTAAAAAAGCAGCAAAACAAAGAAGGAATGTTCTTCTTATTGGTGATCCTGGTGTAGGTAAATCAATGTTAGCTAAAGGAATGGCTGAATTATTACCTCCTGAGGTTTTAGAAGATGTATTGGTTTATCCTAATGGTGAAGATAGTAATTATCCATTAATCAGAACTGTTCCTGCAGGTCAAGGTAAGAAGATAGTTAAAGCAAACAAAGCTAATGTTAAAAGTGGTGATGAGAAGAAGATGATGATTACCATGTTTGCTACTGCAGCTATCTTTGTTTTAGGTATATTATATCAAAGAATCTTTGAAGCTATTATTGCTGTGCTTCTTGTTATATTTATTTCAATGCAAATTAAACCTAAATCAACTAATATGGCTCCAAAATTATTAGTAAACAATGGAGATAAAAGATTTGCACCATTTATGGATGCTACTGGAGCTCATGCAGGTGCATTATTAGGTGATGTAAGGCATGACCCTTATCAATCTGGTGGTCTTGGAACTCCTGCACATGAACGTGTAGAAAGTGGTATGATTCATAAAGCACATAAAGGAGTTTTATACATAGATGAAATCGGTACAATGAGTATGAAAACTCAACAAGAACTTTTATCTGCAATGCAAGAGAAAAAATATTCAATTACTGGTCAAAGTGAAAACAGTAGTGGTGCAATGGTTCGTTCTCAAGCAGTTCCATGTGATTTTGTTCTTGTAGCTTCTGGAAATATTCAAGTTCTTGAAGGTATGCACATTGCTATGCGTTCAAGAATTAGAGGATATGGTTACGAAGTCTTTATGAAAGATTATATGGAAGATAATGAAGAAAACAGGAAAAAACTTGTTCAATTCGTTGCTCAAGAAATTAAAAATGATGGTAGAATTCCACACTTTGCAACAGATGCTTTAGATGAAATCATATTAGAAGCTAAACGTAGATCTGGTAGAAAAAATTCATTAACCCTTAGACTTAGAGAGTTAGGTGGTTTAGTACGTTCATCTGGGGACGTGGCTATTGAAGAAGGGGTTGACTTAGTAAGTGCAGAACATGTTATAACTGCTAAAAAATTTTCAAGAACCTTAGAACAACAAATCGTAGATAGATCTATTGTTCAAAGAAAAGAATACAGCGTATTCTATTCAAGTGGTGGAAAAATTGGTATGGTTAATGGTTTAGCAGTTATGGGTGATAGAAGCGGTATTGTCATGCCAATTGCTGCTGAAATGGCTCCTGCAAACAGTAAAAATGAAGGTAAAATCATTGTTACTGGTAAACTTGGTGAAATTGCATTAGATTCTGTTCAAAATGTAAGTGCAATTATTAAAAAATACACTCAAGTAGATATTTCTAACCATGATATTCATGTTCAATTCTTACAAAGTTATGATGGTGTAGAAGGAGACAGTGCAAGTGTCTCTATAACTGCAGCTGTTATTTCTGCTGTTGAAGGAATTCCAATTGATCAATCTATTGCATTAACTGGTTCTTTAAGCGTTCGTGGAGATGTAATGCCTATTGGTGGAGCTACTTCTAAAATTGAAGCAGCAGCTGAAGCAGGTATTAAAAAAGTTTTATTACCAAAATCAAACATGGAAGATGTAATGCTTGAGAAAAAGTATGAAGACATGATTGAAATTGTTCCTATTGAAACAATCGAAGATGTTTTAGAAAACATATTAATTAATGGTAGTAAGAAAGAAAGATTAATTCAGAAAATGAGAGAGATTAGTGGTGTAGTAACTAGCAAAGTATCTACTGATGCTATGAATTTATCTAAACCAAGTCATAATTAATCTCCAAGCTTTTTAGCCTTCGGCTAAAAACCTTGACCAAAATTTATTCTAATTAATTTTATTTTTTTATTTTTATTTTATTTTCTTACTTTGTTTTTCTTGTTTTATTTTTTCTATTTTTTATTATTATTATTTTTTCTTTTAGTATTTTAATCTATTTTTTTATTATTATTTTTTCTTTTAGTGTTTTACTCTATTTTTTTAACTTTTTTTATTTAATTATCTTTCTCTTTTTAGCTTTTTTATCATTTTTTAGTAGTTTTATTATCACATATGCAAAAAGTTTATATATTTAAATAGAACTATAATAATTTAGATGTGAAAAAACATCTTGATTAAGTATATTGAATAATCGATTAAATTGATTAATTTTTATATGGCGGTGATAAAATGGCAATTTCATTAAAAAAAGTTCTAGCTATTATTGCTATTATTGTAGTTTTCTTATTAGTAATAACTGCATTTTCTGGAGTATTAGTTTTAGCTCAAGATGATACTGAGGGGGGAATTCCAGGAGTGGATATGGCTGCTTTATGGAGTTTAAATGGAGGATTTACTTGGATTTATCCAGGAAGTTCACATAATGCAAATGGTCACACTCTTCATAATATCTATATGACTGATAATCCATATCAAGATGCTAAGGAAATTATGGAGTATACATATGGGGTCAGACCACATATTTTAATAATCATTAATGATCAAGCTGCAGCACATATTTTCGGTGATGATATTTTAGACACTATTCGTCAACATGATTGGGGTGAAGGAAACTCTCGTGGTGATGCCGTTGCTATGAGTATTACTTCTGTAAACTTATTACCAGTTATTCCAGATATTTTGATGGGTAATATTAAGATTATGTTAATTTAATTCAAGCTTTTTAGCCTTCGGCTAAAAACCTTGACCAAAATTTTTATTTCAGTTTGTGTATTTCTTTAATTTTTATTTTAGTTAGGTGTATTTCTTTAATTTTTATTTTAGTTAGGTGTATTTCTTTAATTTTTATTTTAGTTAGGTGTATTTCTTTAATTTTTATTTTAGTTAGGTGTATTTTTTAACTTTTATTTAAGTTGCTGTGTTCTTTTTGTTGTTTTTATTTTTCTATAAGTTTTCATTTTTTCTAATATTTTTCCTTATTTGGCTAATATTTAAATACTTTGTAAAATAAAAAGACTATTGTTATATTTAATATTAAATTAAGATTATTTTTTAAGATTTATTCTTGTTTAATGCTAATTATTAAATTTTTAAAATTATTTATTTGTGTGATTTCATGTTTTTAATAGCTCAAAATCATTTTCAACTTATAATCGAAGTAGGTTTGATTTTACTTGCTACCATGATATTTATTATAAATTTAGTTCCACTATCTTTAAGTGTAGTAACTTTCTTGTCATTATTCTTATCTGGAGGATTTACACTTTTATTTGGAGCTGATTTAGCATTCTTAATATTATCATTTGGTCAGCACGAATTTACTCACCCTTTCGGTCCAATTGCTCTTTTATCTATTATAACTGCATTAGCTTCGCTGAAGGTAATGGAAGAGTCGGGAGTTAATGTAGTAAGGCTGAAACGGATAGTTTATATACTTCTTGTAGGTATTACTATCTTTGGTGGAGCAATGCATAGATCTTTCTTGTTATTATGGTTTATAGGTTTATTTATAGGATATATTATTATTTCTAAATCATTTAGAGAGAAATCTATTCTTTCAATGAAAAGAATTTTAATATTCCTAGGAATGGGATTAGTTGCTTTTGGATTATTAGAACTAGTTGCAAGAATTAGTGGTATGGATGTTTTCTCACCAATGCTTAGGATTTCAAGACTTGCTCAAAATTCATTATCTAGTTTAAAATTAGTAGTTGGAAATACTTGGTTAATTGGACATGACCCTAGTTCTTCTTATTGGTCTAATAGTGTTGGATTTGCAGATGGTTATATTAGTTTACCGATGCAATTTATTTTATTGTTTGGTTTACCATTCCCTCTTTTCTTCGGTCTATTAGTAACTAAGAAAGATACAATTGATTATATGCTTCCAGGTATTTTTGGTTATGCTTATGACTTTGGATATCTTACATTTATCATATTGCTTTTAATAGTTTTAGGAACTATTGTAGCTGGATTAATGATTCTCAAACAATACAGGTATAAAAGAGAAAATAAAAACAGAAAATATCTTGGTAAAGAAGTTCTTTTAATAGGCTCTCTTGCTGGTTTTACTTCTCAAGCAATTATCGGCTTATTCCTATTTAATAGGACAGTAAATGGTATGGCTTTATTATCATTTATGTTCTTAGGATCTTTAGTTTTAGCCCATACAATTACTATTAGAAGAGATAGTAATGATGCTGTAAGTTCTTAAAGGCAATTTTCTATTTTTACTTTTTATTTTATTTTTATTTTTCTATTTTATTTTTCTATTTTTACTTTTTAATTTTATTTTTATTTTTCTATTTTTATTTCTTAACTCTAATTTTTTAAAAATAGTAATATTTAATTATAAACATAAATATAAATAATATTATATTATTATTGATTTAGTAATTTAAAATTTTAATTAACAAATATATTTCTTTTATTAACAACAATATTTTTGGTGATTATTTTGATAATTGGTGGTTCAGCATCACAAAAATTAGCAGCAGATGTTGCAAAAGAATTAGGAGAGACCTTATCTTCTCTTGAAACTAAAAAATTTCCTGATGGTGAAAGATATCTTAGGATTAAAGGGGAAGTTGAAAAAGATGTAACTGTTATTCAATCAACAGGTTTTCCTCAAGATGAACATTTAATTGAATTATTATTTTTAATTAGAACTCTTAAAGACTTAGGTGCAGAGCATATTAAAGTAGTTGTTCCATATTTAGGTTATGGTAGGCAAGAGTTAAGATTTAAAGATGGAGAAGCTATCTCTGCTCAAGTGGTGGCTAATTTAATTGAAGAATCTGGTGCAGATGAATTTATTTCAATTAACTTACATGAAGACAGTGTTAGAGATTTCTTTAATATTCCAACTGCAAACCTTTCTGCCATGCCTCCAATTGCAGAATATATTGCAGATAATGTAGAAAATCCTATAATCATTGCTCCAGATAAAGGTGCTTTAGGATTTGCAGAAGAAATAGCTGAAATTCTTGGTTGTAATTGTACTTATATGAGTAAAATTAGATTAGGTCCAGATAAAGTAGAAACTAGAATCGTTGATGTACAATGTGATTTTGATTCAGAAGATTTTGATAAAGTTAAAAAAGATTCTAAAGTTAATATTGACTCTGTAAATGGAAAAGAAGCAGTTATTATTGATGATATTATAGCTACTGGTGGAACAATTGTTAATGCAATAGATATTTTAAAAGAGCATGGTGCAAAATCAGTTTATGTATGCTGTGTTCATCCAGTACTTGTAAATGATGCTGTTTTAAAAATATGTGCTGCTGGAGCTCGTGATTTGGCAAGTACCGATACTTTAAGATCTGATGTTAGTAGTATTTCTGTAGCTAAAATCATTGCAGATGCTTTAAAATAATTTTTATTAATTATTAATAATTATTTTTATTAAATAATTGTTTTAATCTATTAATATTTTCTTATTAACTAATTATTTTAATCAATTAATTATTTTTATTAATTAATAATTTTTATTATTTTATTTATTTTTTTAAAAAAAGTATTACTAATTGTTCATTCTAATAATAATTGTTTTAATTTATAACAATAGTTTTATATTGTATTAATAAATATAAATTATAATTGTTAATATTACAATGAAAATTATAATGAAAATTTATATTATTTTTATAATATTTTTTTATTTATTTGAGGTTGTTGGGGATTTATAATGCATGAATTATCTATGGCTCAAGGGATTTTAAATGCAGTTTTAGAAACTGCTGAAGCTAATGATGCAATTGAAGTAACTGAAATGATTGTTGAGATTGGAAGATTGGCTATGCTTAATCCCGAGCAACTAAAGTTTATGTTAGGTGTTTTATGCCAAGACACCATAGCAGAAAATTCTGATATTATTATTGAAAATATTGATGTTGAAGTTAAATGTCACAATTGTGACTTTGAAGGTGTAGCTAATGTTGATAGCAGTGATCATTATGCTCCTATGATTTTATGTCCAAAATGTGAAAGTCATAGAGTTGAAGTTCTTAATGGTAAAGATGTAACTGTTAGAAATATTAGTATTGAAAGAGAAGATGATGGAGAAAATTAACAAAAATTAAGATATATTTTTCTATTAAAAATATTAAAATTACTTTTTATAATTTTCATAGTTGTCATATAAACTATTAAAAATATTGTTTAAATTTTTAAAATTATTAAACTTATTATAAAATTATATATTATGAAGGTGAACTATATGCATAAAGTTGCTGATGTTGAAGTAGCAAAGAACATTATGGATGCTAATAAAAAATTAGCACATAAAAATTTACATACTTTAGAAGATAATAATATCTTTTGTGTTGACTTTGTAGGAGCTATAGGTTCTGGTAAGACTTCCCTTATTGAAGATATTATTGATGCTGTTGATGAGAGGATTGGTGTTATTGCAGGAGATGTAATTAGTAAATTTGATGCTGGAAGAATAGAATCACATAATGTTCCTGTAGTTGGATTAAACACTGGTAAGGAGTGTCACTTAGATGCACATTTGGTGGGTCATGGTTTAGGTGATTTACCACTTGAAGATATTGATTACTTATTTATTGAAAATGTAGGAAACTTAATATGTCCTGTTGACTTTGAATTAGGTTCTCATATGAGAATTGTTGTAGTGTCTGTTAGTGAAGGTGATGATACTGTAGAAAAACACCCACTTATATTCCAAAACTCTGATTTAGTAATAATTAATAAAATTGATTTAGCTGATGCAGTTGGTGCTAATGTAGGTAAGATGGTAGATGATGCAAAAAGTCTCAATCCCGATGTAAAAGTTATTACTACTAGTTTAAAAGAAGATAAAGGATTAGATGAAGTGATTGAAGCTATTGAAGCTTGTAAAGCACATCAAGCAGAGCATCACCATCATCATTAATTTTTAATTATTTTTTTTTTTTTTTTTTTATTTAATTGTCAATTGGCCTTTTTACAATTTTATAAATTATTATATTTTTCTTAAATTTATTTTATATTTAAACTATTAAGCGGTGATTTCATGAAAATATGGATCGATATATCAAATGCTCCTCATGTAAGATTTTTTAAAGATGTTATTAAGTATTTTGAAGATGAAGGAGAAGATGTTTTAGTAACAACTCGTAAATTTGGAGATATTCATAAATTAATGGATATGTATGATATAGACTTTGTATCTGTAGGTAAACATGGAGTCACATTAGAAGAAAAACTTAAGGAAAGTGCTCAGCGTGTTGTTAATTTAGCGGATTTAGTTTCTGGTGAAAACTTTGATGTTGCAATATCAAAACATTCTATTGAACTTCCAAGAGTTGCTTTTGGTCTTGGAATCCCTAGTTTATATGTTTTAGATAATGAACATGCAATGGCTGCTAATAAATTGACCCTTCCATTATGTAGTAAAATTATAGTTCCAAGTATTATTGATGAATGGAAATTAATGCACTATGGTGCTAATCCTAATGATATTATTCGCTATAATGGAACTTCTGAGCTGATGCACTTTAACAACTTTGTATTTAATGAAAATATTTTTGATGACTTAGGTCTAAATTTACCATTACAAAGAACTATTTTGATGAGACCTGAACCTTCTCTTGCTTCTTATTTAAATACTGATTGTAGAAAATCTGTTTTATCTCCTGTTGTAGATGTTTTAAAAGAATATGCAAATATTCTTATTTTGCCTCGTTTTAAAGAACAGGCTGAAATATTTGAGGGTATTAAAAATGTTACTATTTTAAAACCTCCTGTTGATACTTCAAGTATTATTAAAGCATCTGATCTTGTGATTGGTGCAGGAGGTACAATGAATAGGGAAGCGGCTATACTTCAGACTCCAGTTATTTCATGTTATCCTGGAGACACTTTATCTGTAGATCAGTTTTATGTAAATAATGATTTGATGTATAGAACTACTGATTTAGATGAAATTACTAAACAAGCTCTTAGTTTTATTGTAAATCCAAATAAACCAATCGAGTTAAAAACAGATAATTTATTTGAATTAATTCTAAATAAGACTTATGAATTGGCTAATTCTAAAAAATAAGTTTTATTTTTTCTTTTTTATATCTTTTTAATTATTTTTGATTTTTCAAAGATTTCCTTTCTATCTTTAATTATTTTTTCATATTTTTTGGGATTTTCTTCTTTGAATTTTTTATGAAGCTCTAGAGTCTTTTCATATCTGGGTTTGCTTTTTATTTCTTTTATTCAGAATTTCATTTATCATAATGAATTTATGGAATAATGAATGATTACTTATATTATTAGCATTGTCATTTATCTTATTTCCATTATTCATATGATGTTCTCCTTTATTTGAGTGTTTAAGGTATTGTAGTAGTATCCTTTTTTCTCTAATAATTCTTCATGACTACCTTCTTCTATAATTTCCCCATCTTCAATTACGATTATTTTGTCTGCATTTCTAACGGTTGATAATCTATGTGCTATGATAAAGCTTGTTCTATTTTCCATTAGTTTATCCATAGCTTCTTGAATTATTTTTTCGGTTCTTGTATCAACTGAAGATGTTGCTTCATCTAAAGCTAATATTTGTTTATTAGAAAGAATAGTTCTTGCAATTGTTAAAAGCTGTTTTTGACCATGAGAAATATTATCTGTATCTTCATTTAAATAACTATTATATCCGTCAGGGATTTGTCTTATAAAATTATCTGCATGGGCTTCTTTTGAAGCATTTATAATTTCTTCTTCTCTTGCATCTAATTTACCATAACGAATATTATTCAATATTGTATCATTAAATAACCAAGTATCTTGAAGTACCATTCCTACAAGTGACCTAAGGCTATTTTTATCATATTCATTGATATTCACCCCATCAATTTTTATCTCACCACTATCTACATCATAGAATCTCATAAGCAATTTTATGATAGTTGTCTTTCCAGCTCCAGTTTCACCTACAATAGCTATTTTTTCACCTTTTTTCGCTGTAAATGATAAATTTTTAATTATTTTTTCATCTTCATTATAGGAAAAACTAACATTTTCAAAGCTGATTCCTTCATTCATTTTACTTATTTGCTTTCTTGAAGGATTTTCTTCCTTAGATATTTCTAAAAATTCAAAGATTCTTTCACTTGCAGCCATTGCAGTTTGGACCATATTCATTACATTTGTTATTTGTTGAATGGGATGTGTGAAGTTTTTAGAGTATTGAATAAATGCTAAAATATCCCCTACTGCTATTGCTTTTTGAAGTACAAGTACAGCTCCAAGAACCGCTATTATAACATATGCAAAATTCGAAATAAAATTCATTAAAGGTGCAGATAAACTTGAATAGAATTTAGATTTCCATTCTTGCTCATACCAATTCTCATTATCTTTTTCAAAGATTTCCATAGACTCTTCTTCCTGGTTAAATGAACGAATAATTTCATGTCCTGTAAATGATTCTTCAATTTGTCCATTTAGATTGCCTCTATATTTTAATTGTCTTAAATAATAGTTTTGTGAGAATTTAGTAACATAAGTTATAATTAGAAATGCTATTGGAATTAATATTATTGTTGCAACTGTCATCCATAAGTTAATAGATAGCATCATTATTGTTATGCCAATTATTGTAATAATAGCTGTTAATAATTGATTAAATGTTTGATTGAGTCCATTTTGGAGAGAATCTACATCATTTGTAATTATTGATAAAATATCTCCTCTTCTATTTAGATCTAAATTTCTCATTGATAAATGGGTAATTTTTTCTATTAATTCTTTTCTTAAGCTATAACTTATATCTGTTGATATTTCTATTAAGAAATAACTTTGAAGATATGAGAAAACCCCACTTATAATATATAAAATTACTACTATGATGAGTAAATTGATTATATATTCTAAATTCATATTTCCAGAGTTTATTCCATCAAATATTGCAGTTGTAGCTAATCCGATTAGTAAGGGACCTATTACTGAAAATATTGTTGATAAAATACCGCAAATAATGGTTACAATTACCTTTAGTTTATAATCCTTTAAAAGATTAAATATATTTTTAATAGATTCCTTGCTATTAGCTGGCTTTTCAGGAGGTTTTCTGCTTGGCCTTGGTGGCATATTATTTACCTTCTCTTGATATATTGATTGAATTAGTATCTATAGTAAAACTAGATTTGGTATTTTCGTATAATAAGTCTTCTGCATCTTCAATTTGTGAAGATACGATTTCTTTATAAATATTACAATTTTTATATAAGTAGTCATGGCTTCCTTTATCAACAATCTCACCATTATCAAGTACTATTATTTCATCTGCATCCATAATTGTTGAAATTCTTTGTGAGATAATAAGTATTGATGAAGTTTCTTTTAAATCTTTTAGCTTTTCTTTAACTTTTGCTTCTGTATTCATATCAAGTGCTGAAAAACAATCATCAAATAGGTAAAAGGCACCTTTAGAAATTATTGCTCTTGCTAATTGAAGGCGCTGTTTTTGGCCTCCTGAGAAATTAGATGCTCCTTGTGATACCTCATCATCTAAACTTTCTATAAAGTCTACTTGAGCCATATCTAATGCTTTTTTTATTTCCTCATCATCTGCATCCTTTCTGCCTACTTGTATATTTGATCTTACTGTTCCTTGGAAAAGAATAGCCTTTTGAGGGGTGTATGAAATTTTTTCCCTAAGGGTAGCTAATTTATACTCCTTTATATTTTTACCATTAACTAATATTTCACCACTTGTTAAGTCTTGAAGACGTGGAATTAAGTTTAAGATTGTTGACTTTCCACTTCCAGTTCCACCTATTATTGCTGTAGTTTTTCCTTTTTCTAATTTAAAATTAATACCTTTCAATGTTTCTTTTTCACTTTCAGGATACCTATAGCTTACATTTTTAAATATAATAGTTGGATTATCGTCTATTTTATCTATTGGTCCATCACTAATTGATATTTCTGTATTTAATACTTCAGCTACACGTCTTCCAGATACTAAAATTCTTGGAATCATAATTGTAAATCCTCCAATCATTAAAAATGAAGTTACAATTTGTGTAGAATACTGGATAAATGCTATTATCGTTCCAGTTAAGATTTCTCCATTGATTGCATCATAAGCTCCAAAGTATAAAATAAGAACTATCATTATATTTAATATCAAAGTCATTGTAGGCATTAAAAGGAAGATAGTTTTAAAAACATATAAATTCACAGATTTAAATTCCTCATTAGTTTTATCAAACCTTTCCTCTTCATAATCTTGCCTTATGAATGCTTTAATAACAGGCATACCAATTAATATTTCTCTTGATGTTTGGTTGATTTTATCAATCAATTCTTGTATTATCTTAAAGTAAGGTACAGCTTTTAGAAATATTACCCCAAGAGGTATAGCTACTGAGATAAATGTTACTACAATAATCCATAGAAGATTAGTTCCAAGTTCTAATGCTTTGACAATACTTCCTATACCTAATATTGGCGCAAATAATATTGTAGTAAAAAGCATAGCTAAAAAGGTTTGTATTTGGTATACATCGTTTGTATTACGAGTTATAAGGGATGATCTTGATATCTTATTCAGTTCAAAATTTGAAAATTTTAAAATTTTCTCATAAGTCATTTTTCTTAAATCTCTTCCATAAGCTGATGAAACTTTACTTGATAGGTAAGAGAGAGCTATTGTAGCAAGTACTCCTATTAAAACCATAATCATCATCATAGTTCCTACATTTATTATGTAGTTAAAATCAGTATTCTGTATACCAATATCTACAATATCTGCAGTGTAGGATGGTAGAGTTAAGTTACAGTACACGTTTATTAGTAAGAATATGAGAATAAGAGATATTTGGATTATACTCTTTTTTAAGGGTTTAAGTAATTGTTTCATGATTTTCAACTTTGATTTTTATTTTTAGTTTAAAGCTCATTTTTAATTTTTATGGTTTTAAATTTTATTATTAAATTTCCTAAAGGTACCTTTAGCTTTTATTATATATGTTTTTTAGTATTTTTTCAATATTCTATTTTTAATTTTTTTTCTACTATTTCTATCATATTTTTTAAATATTTCTCATGCTTTTTATTGCTTTTTAATAGAAACTTGAAAACCAATATTTTAATGTTAAATATGATTAATATTTTTTAATTTACAATATTAAATTTAAATCATCTGATTTATGATTCAGCTATGAAATAATCAATTTTAACATAGTTTTTATTCATTAAAACTATTTAAAATAATTTAAAATAATTTAAAAGAATATAGAAAACTTTAAATGTAACTATAATCATTATAATTATTAAATAAAGAGTTTGGTATTTTTTAAGTTTTTTAATTATTTTTATACTAAATTCTTAGGAAGAATTTTATATGTGATATACATATTTGTGTGGAAATATCATAGATGATATGATGAATTTTAAAGTTTTAGTTATTTAGGGGGATTTTTATGCTTATTTGTCCAATTTGTAGTTATCTATTAGATAGTGATGGTCGTTGTTGGAATTGTGGTTATTGGGTAGAAACTCACCCATTAGATCCTTTTGCACCAGGCTCTATCTATAACTGTGGTAATGATGATGATTAATTGAAACAATGGACAATTTTCATTTAAAAGTTAATATTATATTATTAGAAGAATATAATATTAATGTGATTTTATTTTAGGCTATATTAAAGGGAAAATAATTTTTAAAGTTAATAATTCAAATGAATTCTTATACTTTAATTTTAACGATTTTTTTAAATTTATTTTTATTTTTCTATTTTTATAAATTCAACTATGTTGATTGGGATAATAGAGAAGATATTAAAGCTACATTAAAAGTAGATTTAATATTACTTCTTGATAAAAATGGTTATCCTCCAGAATTTAATGATGAGGTATTTTCAGAAGTATTTGAACAAGCAGAGAATTTTAAGAAATATGCTTAACAAAATTTATGGGGTGAATTTTATGGATATTGAATGTTTATCTTTAATCGTTAATATTATATTAACTATTGTTACGGGTGTTATGGCAATTGCTACTTATAAGATGGCATGTTCAACTAGAAAGTCTGTTGATGAAATGGAAATTTCTAGAAAAGAATCAAATTCTGCAGAAGTTGTAGTATATTTATATGTAGAATATAATAGGATTTATTTAGTCATTGAGAATGTGGGCAAGACTGTTGCAAAAAATATTATCTTAAATTTTGATTCTTCATTAAAAAATACTCACAATACTGATTTTTCTAGTTTAGAAAAAATAGCTTTTTTACCCCCTAATTATAAAATTAAAACATTTTTTGGTATGTCTCATTCAATTAGAAATGAATTTCAAGGTTTTCCAGAATATATATTTAAGGTTATTTTTGAAACAATATATGATGAATCTGTTGAAAGAGAATACATTTCTGACTTAAATTTTTTAAATAGTGTAGAATATTTAACCTCAGAATCAGAAACCTTGGAAATGTCATTATATAAGATTAGGAAAGAACTTGAAAAAACAAATAATTCTTTGGAAAAAATTAAAAGTAAGAAATAATTCTTTTTTAATTAATTTTATTTATAACTATTAATAAAAATATAAAGTGATTAATTATTATAAAAAATTTTACTATTAAAAAAATTTATTAAAGTGATAAAATGAAAGCATTATTTTTACTTGGATGTCCTGAAGCTCCTTCACAAACCCCTATTGCGTTGTATGCTTCATATAAATTAAGTAAGATGGGTTACGATGTTACTGTATCAAGTAATCCTGCAGCTGGAAAAATATTAGATTTATCTGATCCTGAAGGAATTTATGTAAAAAAGAGAATAGATATTGAAAAATGTTTAGATGAAATTAATGAGGGAGATTATGATTTATTAGTAGGCTGTGTTCACAAAGATGCAGCAGCTACTTTCTTTATAACTTATTGTCATATTTTGCAGTGTAAATCTCTTGCCCTTATCTTTTCAAGAGAAGCTGATGAAGTTGCAGAATTTGCTGATATGGTTGAATCATCTACTGATGCAGATATTATTGCTGTTAGAGCATTCCATAACCCAAATCCAATTAAAGTTAAATTTGATAAATATTTAAAAACTTTAGAAGAACAATTATCAAATCATGAATAAAGATTAGATATTTTAATTTTAAACTTGTCTTATGAATAAAGATTAGATATTTTAATTTTAAACTTGTCTTATGAATAAAGATTAGATATTTTAATTTTAAACTTGTCTAGTTATTAAAAAAAAGAAAATGATGGTGAAAAGTATGTCTTTCTGCTTAGAAACTTATTTACAACAAAATGATGATTATAGAATACTTATTTCTCGCTCTGGAGTAAAACAATGTTACAAACTTATTAAAGAAAATTCAAAAGAAATTATTCATGTAAATCCTGGGGATAAAGTATTAGGTGCAAGATTAATTGGTCTTCCTCCAATACCTGTAGGAATTAATGAAGATGAAGGAACTATATTAATTACTTATACTAAACCTTGTCATGGAACTGCAGCTATTGAAATTCCAATCAGTCCTGAAGAAATTGATGATGTTAGAAAAATGGATATTGGTGCTTAATTTTAAGTATTTATTTATAGCTTGTTAGAACTATTTAAGTTTAGATTATAAAATATTAAATGATTATTATGCAATTTTGGTGGTGATTATTTGATTACAACTGTTGTAGGTAGTTTTGGAATTGATTTAAAAGAACCAAAAACCTTTGTGGAGAAACTCAAATCTTCTATTGGATTATATGATCCTTATAAAATAGCTATTGAAGAAGCAGTTAAATTACAACTTAACTGTGGAGTAGATATTATTGGAGATGGTCAACCAAGAGGGGATATGGTAGCTTCTTTTGTAAAGCATATTCCAGGATTTTCATATGAAATGAATTCTTCAGTTATCCTATCAAAGATACGAGCTCCTCAAGTTGATATAATGATTAAAGACTTGAAATATGCTCAAAAGGTTCTTGCAAATGAAATAAAGACTAGGGATATGTCTCCTGAAGAAGCAAGTAGAAAAGGTGTTAAACTTATATTAACCGGCCCATCTACTATTGTTCACTCATCACGAATAGAATCTTTTTATAAAGAGAGAAATCCTGCAATTATTGATTGTGCTTATGCCTTAAGACGTGAAGTTGAATCAGCTGAAAAATCTGGAGCTAAATATGTTCAGATTGATGATCCATTCTTATCTACTGGAATGGTTGATTTAAAAGTTGCAAAAGAATCTATTGCTATATTAACTGATGGTATTGAAATACCAATGGCTATGCATGTTTGTGGAAATTTGAATGAATGTTTTAAAGACATTGCCAAGTTTCCAATTGATATTTTAGACTGTGAATTTGCAGGAAACAATGTGAATATTGGTGTTTTAGAAGAAAATGCAGATTTACTTAAAGGTAAAAAATTGGGATTCGGCTGTGTTGATTCTGCTCTTAATGCTGTTGATGATAAAGAAGAAGTAAAAGCTTTAATTCAAAGAGGAATCGATGCTGTAGGTAAAGAGAAGATGATTTTAGATCCTGATTGTGGACTTAGAAAAGTAGATATTCCAATTGCAATGGAAAAGTTAAAAATCATCTCTGATTTAGCAAAAGAGTTTAATTAAGAGTTTTTTAATTTTTCTTTTTTAAAATTATTTTTTCAAGATTTTCATTTATAATAATTATTTTTTCAACACTTTCATTTATAATAATTATTTTTTCAATTATTTTTTCAACATTCTCATTTATAATACTTACTTTTTCAAGATTTTCATTTATAATAATTATTTTTTTCTATTTTTAATTAAATGAATTATTAGAGGGTATTTTATTCTTTGATTAGCCATCTTCTAAAAAGAAGTTTTAGAGGGTATTTTATTCTTTGATTAATCATCTTCTAATAGGAAATCGATTATATTAACAAATTTTATCCCTTTCCATTCCATCTTAACATTTTTATCTAATGTTAAGACTATTTTTTCATAATTGTCCTTAATTAATTCTAAGGATTCGCATTTTTCTTTAAGGATTTCCTTATCATTAATGGTTTTACAGATTTGATAATATTTACGTGTTTCAGGGGTTCTAACAACAAAGCTTATTTCTTTATTATTATATTTCCCAACTCTTATTTTATAATTTCTATGTAACAAGTTCAAAAATACAATATTTTCTAATATATTATTTTTGATATCTTCGCTAAATCCCATTATTGAATTATTAATTCCTGTATCTCCAACATAATACTTAGGTAATGTTTTTAATTCTTTATCTTTAGCAATATCATACCTACGTACTGAATAAAAAAGATGGGATTCTTCTAAGATTTTTAAATAGTCTAAAACTGTTGTTGGAGTAGTTTTTTTACAATCTTTTTTTAGGTACTTACATAAATTTTTTGATGATGTAAGATTACCTAAATTGAGTAAGGTGTATTTAATGATTCTTTCAAGTAATATAACATTTTTAATAGAATTTTTTTTAACGATATCCTGTAAAAATATAGTATTATAAACTCCAAAAACTAAATTCTTTAAAATATTATTCTTATTATCATACTCAAACAATATAGGTAATGATCCGTATTTCACATATTCTTTAAACTCTTTAGAATAATCTTTATTCGAACTGACTTTAAATGCATTGTTTTTATCTAAGACTTGGAGTAATATTTCTTCTTTTTCTTTATTTGTAATTTTATTTAAGTTAGTTTTATTAAATTCATATTTTAACTCTAAAAATTCTCTAAATGATAAAGGCAATACTTTTATTTCATTGTATTCTAATTCAAAAAAGTTTTTTAATCTCTTAAAGTTAATACCTATAAAATATAAGTCTATGATAATATTATTATTTTCATTGATTTTTGACAATAGCTCAGGTAATATAAATTTCCAGTTGTGCAAATCTTGAATTTCATCAAAGAAGATATAATTATTCTTATTAGTTTTTATTTTTTTATTAATTAAGTTAGGTAGTTCGGAATCTTCTAAATTATTTTTTAATTTTAATAAATCGCAATCGATATTACATTCTATATAGATTATATTATTGTTTCTATCAGACTCTAATTCTTTTACAAATTCTTTTACAATACTTGTTTTTCCAGATTGTCTCATCCCACTAATTAACTTAATTTTATTATTATCTTTATATTTCCTTAAATCATTTATATAAACTTCTCTATTTAACACAATATCACCTTTTAATTAAGCTTATAAGTTTTAGATTTTTCTGTTTTTTGTATTGTGAATTTTTTATTTTAAGTTTGCTAATAAAAAAGAATTATATTTAATAAAATAAATATTGGAATTCTTTTTTTATTAGCAATTAATTTTTATCTAATAGTTTTTTAAGGTCATTTTGTTTTTCCTATTTTGAGAATGCCGGCAGAATGATACTTCTTTCACCATCTGCTTCAAATTCTCTTAGTGCACCTTTAGCAATACATTTTCTAGGATGTAGAAAGTCGAAGGATAAATTCTTATCTGCAAATGCAATTTTAATTAATGGATTTACACAGAAAGCATCTCCCCTTGCAGCATGAGGTGCTTGAGCAATTCCAGCATATTCTGGTTGGTGTCCTACATTCATTGCATAGTTAGGATAGTTAGGCCCTCTTAATTCATGAATTAATCCTTCATCACTTCTAATAGATAATGAATTAGCTGCACCACATTGGTCTTGTAAATCGTAACCATAGAATCCTAATCTGCTGTGAGATTCTTTATGTTCAATCATACTGAGATACCAACCATTTACTCCTGCATTAGAGTTTCCTGTTGCAAATGCTACAGAACATCCTGCAGCTGCGGAAATAACAGATGCTCTTTGAGAACCACCGAAATGGTCTTCAAGTAATGTTGGGATTTCGTACTGTTCTAAACCATAAATTGTAACTTCAGTAGCAATATCCTTTACATTATCAAAGTTAGCTTCTGCCTGACACATTCCATAATTTTTCTCTACATAATCTTTTCCATAGTAAATAAAATCATCTAATATATCATCAGTATATGTTGCACTTGCATATTGAGTAAATCCTACACCACCAGACATGTATGAACCTAGCCATACTTGGTCGTAAAAGGTTGCTGCCCCGCCAATTACTTCTAATGTAATTTTAGCAGGGTCATCACTAATTCTAGATGTTTGAATCATATCTGCAAAGATTCCAAATGGAACTCCCCCTGGTTCATTTGCTCCTCTTGCACGTCTTGCAGGTAAAATTGCAGCCATACCAATTACATCTGCATGTTTAGCAGCATATGAAAAGTCAGCAATTGCCGCTTCTCCTGCACATAAACTGTATGCAGTAATGAAACTCATACCAATTTGCATAGCAGACCATCTAGATACAGTACCTCCATCACAAGCTCTAACAACTAATGTAGGCACTCTACTAACTTGGTAAGTTTTATTACCTATATATTCTTTAAGCATTTCTGCTTGTTCTTCTGGAAATTCTTTGTTGATATCGATTAATACTCTTTTATCAAGTTCATCTGCTAATTCATCATTTCCAGTGAAGATTTTTGCATAACAGTCAGATGCAAGACCTGGGTGTACTTCTACCATATGTTCTTGAACTACAGCCCCTCCAGGAAGTGCATGGTTAATAGTTTCCATATATTCATTAATTGTTTCAGGTGTCACTTCAACACCTAATCTTTCTTGTAGCACAGAATGTGCAGTGTCCATTCCTACAATTACAGTTCTTTTAATATCATCAACTAATTGTTGGATTGCTGCGTTATTACAAAAGTGTAAGTCATCACCTTCAACATAGTCTTCAGTACCAGATATTTTATAACTCATTAATTGTCTTTGTCCTAAAGGTACACCAATATCTGGGTTATAAAAAGGTAAATTATCTCTTTTTTTAGCTAATTCATTTGCAGCATCGAAAAATTCTCTTTTACGTGGAGATTGTTTCCATCCATCGAAACAGTAAAAACTTGTTTGTTGATCTTCTTGATCTTCACCTTTAAATTTTTGAGTTAATGCCTCTAGAAAACGTTTATTTTCTAATTTTTCTCCTTTTGTCATTAAGCATCACCTAATCTCTTTTTCAAATCATCTTTAAATACATTTAATCCAAAACCTCCTTCAGTACGAGAGGTATGAATATTTTCTACAACGTCTACAAGTTCTTTATCGGTTCTTAAACCAATATTATCTGCTCTGTAAATCGTAGTAATTTCATTAAGGTAATCTTCAGGAAGAGGTTCCCCTAGATCTACACTTTCATCAAGGAGACGACCTACTTGATCTTTTATATAAACGATATGGCCAGTTTCTTCATCATAAACATATCTTTGTAATCCATCAAACATTAAGCCATTTTCATCTAGTCTTAATGAGTGTCCATGTACTGTTGCACCTCTCATACCAGATCTTGCAGGGTCAAATAAATCAGTTTCTACTAATTCTTTAGATATTTTTTCTAAGTCAGACTCCCTTATTTCAATCACTTGTCTTCCAGATAGTGTTCCAGTATCCACTCCCCTATATCTCCACATATACATTCTTGCTCTGTCATATGGCTGGGAAGGAGCATTATACATAGAGTCTGCAAATTGAATATATCTTACACGAATCCCTTCTTTAGCACCATGAATTGGTTCGACTAAATCTCTTATAGGGTCTTCATTTAAATCCATTTCATCTAATGGAGGGTGTACTTTTTTATAATCTTGCCCTGGAGTTCTATGGCCTAAAATTCTTACAAGTCCTTCATCGGAAATTTCTCTTATATTCTTTAATTGATGATTGGGGTTCATGTGATTTCTTCTATTTTCAGCAATTTTAGTATCTCCTGGAGCAAATTGAGCTTTATATGTCATATTTTCACCTTTAAATCATATTTATTGTTTCAGAACTTCGAGCACGTGAATCAACCATACCGATATATCTCTCATCTATTGAATCTTCAAAATTTCTTCCATATTTTAAATAATCACTTACTGTAGTTTGAGTTTTGGTAAAAATACCAATCATTAAAATATATTTGCAGGGCAAAATTTCATCAAGTATTATTTCGATGGATTCCATAATCTCATTTAGTAATTTAACATCTATTGTTAAAATTATCTCACCAATAAGCAGTCTTAAATCAATATTCTGACCTTTTACATTGATGCTTTTTCTGTATTGGTGGTTTACAGGTGTTCCTCTCGCGGGACCATAATAAACAGTTTTTGGTAATGAAGGACCATGCACTATTCCTCTCACGATTCCATCAAGCTCAAAGATTTTATTTAATACTTTTTCAGATGTTTCTGGCTTTAAAAATCTGTTGGGAACTATTTTTATATCGATGATTTTGCAGACTTCATCATTAGCATTGATTTTATTTTCTTTTTCAGTGCTCATTATTTCACCTTTAAATTTTATCTTTAATTTCTCCTGCACCTTCTGCTACAAACTTAATAGGTTCTCTTAATGTATCAATGGTACTATATACTGTACCAATTAATGCAGAGGTTCTTTCTACTGAAAACATTTGTGTTCCTGCATCTAGACACATTGCTACAGCTGCACAAGGTATTGCATAACCTTTAGCATGTCTTGTTACTACGTGGTTTCCGTGGAAAGTACCTGGTCCACCTCCTCCATAGATTGAGTGAGAGAAGAAACTGAATCCTACACCTACCCCCTCTACTCTACCGAAATCTACTCCAGGTAGTCCAGTTTCATATTCAAGAATGTCATTATAATAAAGTACAGTGGATGCTACTGCTTGAGCAGCTCTTGCAGCACCACAATTTACAATATTTGCAGCTAATAATCCTGCAGCAGCATAAGCATTCCATAGTGCCCAATCTACAGGTTCATACATATTGTATCCGGAATTCATTTTTTTTAAAACTCTAATAACTCCATCTTCAAGTGCCAATCCTACGAGAGTTTCAATAACAGTACCTACACTTCCTTTTCCATTTTCTTTAACTAATTCATATACTAAATTATTAGCATTTAAACCTTGGAAAGCCAGTCCCAATAAATGGCTACGCTCATAAGCTCCAGTTGCATCTCCAGTTTCAAACATAGCAGTTTGTTCCATAATAGAGGACAATGCAGCAGCGTTTAATGTATTCTTATTTGTAATAGCAACTACATGATTTGCCATAACATTTCTAAGACCATAGCCTAATCCTTCAAAAAGTACTGGAGGTCCTAAAATCGCACTGATGTTTGCACCACTTAAATCAAGTGTTTGAGGATAAGCTCCCATTACTGCGGTTTTGACTGTTGATGCATCAAAGATATTAACATCAAATGTATCAATAATAGACTGAGTTACTGCAGCTCCAGTAACTAATGAAGAAACAGTATAATCCCCAGCCATTTTGATTCTTTCATTAGGTACTTGAACTAAGAGTTGATTGCCCTTATTAATTAAAGAAACAGATATATCATCATCATCATCACTAACTCTTACTATTTTCCTAATTTTCTCACCAATTATTTCAGCATTTTCTGTAATTGGTAAATCAAGTTCACGTCCTGGGATAAATCTACCTTTTCCTCCTAATGCTCCATTTTTAAGCCCTTTTTCAATTCCACTTAAATTTACTGCAACAGATCTTTTAATATTATATATAATATTTTCAATTGCAGGATTTCTCATAGGGCTTATAGCTTCTAATGGAACATCAGATTCTAATAATTTACCATTAGGATCATATAAATCTATTTTGTCATCATATATTGGCATTTTCCCACCTTTCAATTCTATAAAAAAATAAATTATAGAGAAAAATTTTAATTAAATATTGAGATATTTTAGATGGTTTTATTAAAAAATATTTAAATAATCTTAATTTTAATTAGTTCTAATTAATTTTTACCAGTATTAATTAATTTTTATTAGTTAGAATCATTCATATCAATCATTTTAATTTATTTATAATTAATTCTGCATTGTAAAAATTTTCTATTAAACAATATTTTCCCTATTTTTGATTATTTTTCACAAAAAATAATCATTTTTTTATATTAAGTAATACTTATATAAACTTTTTTATTACAATATTTTTTTTTATTCCTATTCATTTCTATTATTTTAGGATTTTAGGGATTAATTATAATTTTTTTACCATAATTCCAATTTTTTTTAATTTTTTAATTAAAATTAAGATTATTTAAATATTTTTTAATTCTTATGCATTTATTTTATTATCTTTAATTCATTGTATTTTTATTTATTTTCATTATTTTCTTTATATTTTTATTTATAATTTAAAAATTAAGCTAAATGTTGAATATTTTTTGATTTTAATTAGTATTTATTCTTATTTTATTGTTTGTTTTATTTTTCAGTGATATTTTAATTTAGTAATACTTTTTTAAGGATATATGATACTAATTTTTTATAAAAGAATTCTTTTATTTTTTTTACTTTTATTATTTTAGAAAAGAATCATAGGAGGGAATCCTTAAAATTTTAGCCTATTATCACTATTTTTGAATTAAAAAATAAGATTCAATTAAAAAAATTCTTAAGATGCCTTAGTTAAATCATTGTTTTTATGGTCTTTTTAATAATAATGATGATTTAATTGAAATTTTCCTTTATGAATTTTGGATTCAAATTATTTATTTTTGTGGTGTAAAAAAAAATATGGTGATCATGGTTAGAGCTTTAATTACATAAGCTTTTTATCTAATTTGGGTTTTATTAAATAAAACTATTTATAAGATCATTTTTCTTAAGATCATTTTTCTTAATGTCCTTTTTCTAATATCCTTTTTCTAATATCATTTTTCTATAGTTATATTACCAATGTTTAAATCGTATCCTTTTAATACATTAACTCTATGGCTACCACATTTTGGACATAAGACCATAGGGATTATTTCTTTGTTTATGTTATCTATTAGTCCTATATAATTACAGTTGTAACATTTAATTTTAGCATCAGCTTCATTAACAATTAGCTCTGCATTTTCTGCTAATGTATCTTTTGATAAAACACTAAAAATGTATTTTAATTTATCAGTTGTTATCCAGTTTAATTTTCCAATTTCAACATTAATTTCTGTTACTTTATTTGCATCATATTCTTCTGCAGTTTCTAATGCAACATTTAGAATACTTTGTACTACTGTTGAGCTATGCATATTATAACCTCATTAATATCTTAATTGAGTTTAGAGATTAAATATAATTTTATTAAAATTAACCATGTGGAATTGTAGCTGACTATCACAATTAAAATTTATATTTAAACTCTATTGAACTCTATTTTCTATCACAATATACTTTTTTATCCAGGAAAGCATTTTGCTAATTTGTAATTAGTTGGCATTCTAATTACAAGAGGGTGATTATTAGTTCTAATAATCAATTATCTATTAATAGTAATAATTATATAAATCTTTTTATTACTAATATTTTTTTTAATTTAATCTATTCCTCCTATTTATATCAATAACCTAATAATTTAATTTATTTTATTATATGATTGTTTATTTTTGCTTATTTTTTAATAATAGTCAATTTTAATGATTTTATTTTTTTATCTTAATTTAAAAATTTAATTCAATGGGATTGTTTTCATTGTTTATTTAATAAAATTACTTAATTTTCTATAAAATTAGTTTATATTAATTTTTATAGTTATTGAATGTTTATTTTTCCTTATTATTTTGATTGAATCATTATACATTATTAAAAATTTTAGTAATACTTATATATAAAAATTTATTACAGGTTCTTTAGAAAATAATTTAATCTAAAAAATTTTTTAAATTCTTTTTTAAAAGAATTTGCTTATTTAATTGGAATAGTACTTTAAAAATACTTAAAAATATCTACATTTTTATAGGATGTAATATATTTGCTAATAAGAAGATTACTATTTGTCTAAATTAAAGCTCTGTTGAAATCCTTTAAGCTTTTATAAGTGAGAACTATTATTTCATAATTTAAAAGGATTTTATCTTTTAAATTAATATAAAAATAGGATTTCAGATAATAAATATAAAAATAGGATTTCAGATAATAAATATAAAAATAGGATTTAGAAAATAAATAAAAAAATAGGATTTCAGAAAAGTCCTTATATTAGCTTTTCAATTTTATGCTATCTTGTATCTATGTGTTTTTAAAAGTATTATTAATAAGAGTTTTAAAGAGTGCTTTTTATATTTTTTAAAAGTATTACTTAATACGAATTTTAAAAAAAGTATTACTATATTTTATTTCTGATTAAATAGTTCTTTTTCTCTAAAAAAATGGCTAAAAATTTAAATTTTCTTTAAATTATAAAATATATTGTTTATTTCATTAAATAATTGATTTTTGGATGTTATTTTAGATTATATTTTTCATCATAAAAATTCTTTTCTAATAGAATTATTACTTTTTTAAAATAATTGCTATTAGATTAGTTATATTAATTTTAACGTATTTTTATCCTTTTTAGACTAATTTAGAACATGATAATTTATTATTTTTTAACAATACTTCTTTTTATTCACTTTAATTTTACTAAATTTTTCAAAATATTTATATAAGTATTACTAATTATATAAATAGTGTGATTATTAAATTTAAATCACATTAACTTGTTTATTAAAATTTAAGTATTACTTTATAATATTCTTTTTAAATGGTTTTTCCGTTTTTTATATGAGTATTATAGTGATTATACTTATTTATTTTAATAATAAAGTAATAAGAGAATAATTTCTTAACTTAGGTAATTTCCTAGAATTAAATCCTTTTAGATCAATCAGAGGATTTAATTTCTTTAAGAATAAATTTTGGAGATAGAATTTTATGTTAGACATAAAACATACAATATGTCCTTCATGCTCTGTAGGATGTGGGTTAAACATTGTTTCAAAAGATGGAGTGGTGGTAGGAACCTATCCTTATAAAAGGCATCCTATTAATGAAGGGAAAAATTGTTTAAATGGTCGAAATTCCATATTGCAATTTGAAGATTCAATCAAAAAACCTTCATTTGTAAAAAACAACGAACTTGAAGAATCGGATAATGAATCTATAATTAAGGCAATTAAAGATCAACTAGATTCTATTGATGCTAATGAATTAGCTATCATTTGTTCTGGAAATAATACAAATGAGGAAATTGATAGAATAATTAAATTTGCTGAAGAATATGGAAGTGAAAAAATAGGATTTTATGGATATAATTTCCCTAACTTTTTTGGTGATGTAGCTAGCTATGATGATGTATATAATGCAAGTACTATACTAGCTATTGGGGATATTTATAGGGATAATCCTTTATTAGGTAGAAGAATAGTATTATCTAAAGAAAATGGAGCAAAACTCATTAATTTAGATGATGTAGAAAAATCTATAACTTCATTAAATGCAGATGAATTTATTCAATTTAAAGATGGAGAATTTGCAGATAAAATTGATGCTTTAAAAGATCAATTAGATGAAAATTCTGTCATTATTGTAAATAAAATTGATAGTAAAGAGGATTTTGCTTTAATTGAAGGATTATCTAAAGGGGCTAATGCAAAGTTATTACCTGTATTTAATGCTCCTAATAGTAAAGGTGCTATGAATAGATTAAATTCATTAGACAATGATGAAATTAAGGACCTTATTGATAACTCTAAAGTACTTATTGTTGTTAAAGATAATTTATTAGATTATTTATCTGAAGATGACATTAAAGGAAAAAGTTTTATTGTAAATATTTCTAATGAGAAAAATCGTTTTGCTGAACTTTCAGATATAGTTCTTCCAGGTAAATTCTGGGTAGAGAAAAGTGGAACTTTCACTAATTGTGAAGGTTTAGAACAAAACTTTAGTATATCTGCAGAATGTGAAAATGATAATTTAAGTGAAATAGAAATGTTCGATGAACTTGCTTAATATCGGTGATAGTATGAGTGAAAAATTTATTCTTGCTAAAAGTAAAGAAAATGAAATAACTGATAGTGGAGCATGTGGAGGAGCAGTAAGTTCTATTTTTCAATATTTGTTAGCTAATAATCTCGTTGATGGTGTATTAACTCTTAATAAGGGTGACGATGTATACGATGGTATTCCAAGACTTTTAACTAATCCAGCAGAAGTTATTGAAACCTGCGGTTCCCTACATTGTGCACCTACAATGGTTGGAGATTTAATTTCTGATTATTTAGCAGATGAAAAAATAGCAGTAGCAGTAAAACCTTGTGATGCAAAAGCTATTAATGAATTAGTGAAAAGACACAGAATAGATGCTGATAAAATTTTTACCATTGGCTTAAATTGTGGAGGCACAGTAATCCCTGAAGTAGCACAAGAGATGATAGAAAAATTTTATAATGTTGATCCATCTAAAGTTGTTAAAGAAGAAATCGACAAAGGTAAATTTATCATCGAACTTGATGATGGTGAAGAGATTGGAATCAAAATCGATGATCTGGAAGAAGAAGGCTATGGACGTCGTGCAAACTGTCAAAGATGTGAGCTCAAAGTACCTCGTAACGCAGACATTGCCTGTGGTAACTGGGGTTCAGAGCCTGGTTGGACATTTGTTGAAATCAACAGTGACAAAGGTAGAGAAATAATTGAAGGAGCTGTAAATGAAGGATTTATTGAAACAAAAGAACCTTCAGAAAAAGCTTTAGCAATTAGAGATAAAATTGAAAACATTATGATTAATATGGGTAAAAAATCTCAAGCTAAACAATTAGATGCTGATGCTTTAACCCTTGAAGAATGGGAAAATCAATGGAACAAATGTATTAAATGTTTTGCTTGTCATGATGTTTGTCCTATCTGTTGGTGTAATGAATGTGAACTTGAAAAGCCATACTTTGAAGATGATCAACAAGCACCTCCTGACCCATTAGGATTCCACGGTGTTAGATTGTCTCATATGAGTCCAAGCTGTGTAAACTGTGGTCAATGTGATGATGTTTGTCCAATGGAAATTCCAGTATCTAAATTATTCCATAAATTACAAAAGAAATACGAAGACCAAACTGGATATGTTGCTGGTATTGGTGATGAAAAACCTCCACTATACAGTCCACAAAAAGAAAACTTTTAATAGGAGTTGAATTTTATGGCAGAAGATGTTAAAATAGTAGGTTTTTGTTGTAATTGGTGTTGTTATGGTGGTGCAGATACAGCAGGTACTGCACGTATGCAATATCCCCCTAATGTAAGAATTATAAGAGTTATGTGTTCTGGAAGAATCAATCCTTCTATGGTTTTTAAAGCATTTAAAGAAGGTGCTGATGGAGTATTTGTAGGTGGTTGTCATATTGGTGATTGTCACTATGATGCTGGAAATTACAAATGGAATAGAAGGGCATTGATGACTAAGGATATCATAGAAGAATTTGGAATTGATAAAGATAGATTCAGATTTGAATGGATTTCTGCTTCTGAAGGAGAAAAATTCCAAAGAACTATGAAAGAGTTTTATAATACTATTAGTAAACTCGGACCAAGAAATAAATAATTAGACTGTTGAACAATAATAAATGAAAATTAATTAAATTTTTTTAAAAAAAAAGATTTTGTATTAAGTTATTATTTTAAGAAATTAAAGTAATTATCTATATATACTTCTAAAAGAAGTTTAATGTGCTTCTATAAGAAGTAAAACCATATTATTTTATCTAATTCCAAACAAACAAAACATTAAAAAAAGTTTTTATTCTCGAAATTCAGACAAAATAAGAAGATTTAATTATTCAAATCAAATCAACAAATTATTTAAATTAATTTTACAAATCAAATCAGTTTAATATTATTGGCCTAATAATATTTATTAAATTTAATTTAAATACATTAAATCTTCTTATATATCAATTAAAATTAATTTAGCTCATAATTAAATCTTTCATTTGAATTTATTCATTTATAGATTTAATTATTAATTTTAATTGATTTTTATTAAATAAAATTATTTAATAAAACTAATTTTTTTACCAAATTATTTTTGTATCTATATCTTTCTAATCTCTACTTATTAAGTTTTTCTTTATTTCACTGCTTTTAGTAATACTTTATTTGATATTTTTATTATTTTTATTAAAATTAGCTATTAAAGATATTTTATAAAATTTTAAATAGTTTAATAAGCAAAAATGATATTATAATATTTTATTCATTATTAATAAATAAATTCAATTTAAATCAATTTAATTATTTTTATTTGAATAAATTTAATTATAAATATTTTAAAATATTTTAATTGAGGTTAAAATATGGTTAGTGTCAATTTAGAAGCTAAAAAAACTGTAGATGTAATGATTGAAAAAGCTGATGATTTTAACATTGCTGTTTCCAAATTAAAAAACGGGGCAACTGTTATTGACTGTGGTGTAAATGTCGCTGGTAGTTTTAAGGCAGGTGAATTATATACTAAAGTATGTCTTGGAGGATTAGCTGATGTAGGTATTTCTATTCCTGGAGACTTATCTGAAAAATTCGCTTTACCTTCTGTAAAGATAAAAACTGATTTTCCGGCTATTTCTACTTTAGGTGCACAAAAAGCAGGATGGTCTGTTTCTGTAGGTGACTTTTTTGCATTAGGTTCTGGTCCAGCTAGAGCATTATCCTTAAAACCAGCTGAAACTTATGAAGAAATTGATTACAAAGATGAAGCAGATATTGCAATTTTAACTTTAGAAGCTGATGTATTACCTGGCGAAGATGTTGCAGAAGCTATTGCTAAAGACTGTGATGTAGCAGTTGAAAATGTATTCTTACTTGTAGCTCCTACTGCTTCCTTAGTTGGATCTATACAAATCGCAGGAAGAGTTGTTGAAAACGGTACTTACAAAATGTTAGAATTCCTTAAATTTGACGTTAAAAAGGTTAAACATGCAGCAGGTATTGCACCAATTGCTCCTATCGACCCAGATGGATTGAAAGCTATGGGTAAAACTAATGATGCAGTTCTCTTTGGTGGAAGAACTTACTACTATGTTGAATCTGAAGAAGGAGATGACATTGCAGCAATAGCGGCTCAATTACCATCTTCAGCAGCTGATGGATATGGTAAACCATTTTTCGATGTATTTAAAGATGCAGGATTTGATTTCTACCAAATCGACAAAGGAATGTTTGCACCAGCTGAAGTTGTTATCAACGATTTAAGCACTGGTAAGTTATACAAAGAGGGTTATGTAAACGCAGAATTACTTAAAAAATCCTTTGGTATAGAATAGCTTTAATATACTTTAATACTTAGTTTTTAAGTATTTTTAAATGGCTCTTTTAGCTATTTTCTTTTTCTTTTTTTATTTTTTTAGCCTTGTAGAAATCCTTTTTAAGTATTTGGTCAAAAGCTAAAGTTTCTTCATTAATACATTTTCTTATTTCTTCAGAGTCATAGGCTCTGTCTGCTAAGAAATAATGAGGTTGATATTTCTTTGTTTGCCTAATAGCTGCTAAAGCAAATTGAGTATCGTGTTTAGGGCCTTTAGAAACTCCGTAATTGAGAATCATTCGTGTGTCTACATTGATAGCAATATGATTTTTTGTATATCCTTTTCGCTTTTTAGCTCTTATTTGGGCGTAATATTTGTCAGCATAGTCACTTGTATGTCCAGTACCATCTAAAGCAATCAATTCGCTCTTTTTAGGATAATCTAATAATATGAAACCATTTAAATATCTTATTTGGGTGTCAGAGAGTCTTTCAAAGAATTTTTTTGGGATTGTTGTGTAATGTGGCAAGTTGGAAAGTCTTAAAAATTTAAGGAATGTAAAATTTTATAGGCTTAAATTTATTTTTAATTATTTTATTTATAAATAAATAATAAATTTTTATTTTTAAGCCTAAACTTTTTTACAACCTCAAAATTTAAGTATTTTGGTGCAGGGCTCCAAATAATCGATTATACCACGATAAGTAGCTTTTAAATATATTTTCGTAGCTAAGATAGTGAATAATGGAGGTTGTGTGTACAAATGGTTGCTGTAATCAGATGAATATTTACTAAAAACAATAATAGCACAGTTATATACTTTTTCAATGAAATTTAGGAACATGTTGTCATTTATACTGCTTATAAATTGTTTTTCATTTTGGGTTTTTCCATTGATCTTTAAGCCAAAATCAGAAAGAGTTAAATGTCTTGAATTCAAATAATAATATGAGGAATGAATTTTTTTACTAGTCATATTAATATTTATTCCCCTTTTTATTATAAATAACTTTTTATTTCTTTTTTTAAGTATTGAAAGGTATAATTTCAAGTGTAATAAATTTTAAGTGTTTTATGAGATTTATATTTGAAATGAAGGATTGTTAAATTTTTTTGCACAAAAGTAATTTTTCAACTGTAAAAATTTAACGATTATATGATCATTTTTTGTTAAATAAAGGCATTATAATCAGTATTTTATCAAAATAAGTGATTAAAATCGATAATTTATTATTTTTAATATGGTTTCTACAAGGTTGATAAAATTAATAAAAATAAATAAAAAAACCAACAAAGTTGAAAATAAAAATAGAACTAAAATTTATAAATAAAATTAATGAGTGTCCGCCAAAAATGGATTTTTTAAAAATTCTTAAAAATTTAAATCATTTAAATCAATTATTTTCCTAACATTCTAATGAAAAATTTATTATTTTTCTAAAATTTCGGTGTTCACACCCACAAAAAATTTTTAACCTATAAAAAATTCTTTAAATCAAAAATAAAGCAAGAATATTATAGTAAACTTTATATATTATTTTACACATAAATATAAATATCAATAAGTTAATATTTTGGTGCTATTTATGGTAAAAAGAATTCCTGACAAAGAACAAATAAAATTAGGTATCAAAAGCTTAGATTTCAACATTCCAAACAACCACATCTCCCGATTTCTTGTAGAATTCATTGATGAGTATTTTCCACTTTTGCAAATCAAAGAAAAGAAAAAGAAAAAAGGACGTGACAGCTTTCCAGTAAAAGAAATGCTAAAAATACTTATTTATGCTAAAATCGAACATATCGACAGCATGAGATTCCTAGCAGACATGGTAAAATTCCATGACATATATAAATTTGTAGGTTGTGGAATTCAACCTTCAGAACGATCATTACAACGTTATAGACAAGAATACGGAAAATACTTCAACGAAATCCTAAAAATGACCCTAAAAAAAGCTGTTGATGCTGGTTTCACTGAATTTAATAACGTTTCAATCGACGGAACTATCAAAAAAGCATATAATTCAAAAAACAAAATAATCACAGAAAAAGAAACCGAAATATTAACCCGTTACTTTGAAGGAGACAGTGTTAGTCAAGAAGAGCTTGATAAACTCCACAAACCAGCTCGCGAGATTCTTGAAAATGAAAAAATAAACATGCAAGAAAAATTGTACTTATTAGATGAGATTAAAACTCAATTCACACTCTCTGGTCAAAAATCTGTACCAATAACTGATATAAAATCCCGTTGGATTAAAAGTAAGAAAGGAAACTTACAAATAAGCTATAATATCCAATCAGCAGTCGATTACGATACAAAAATGATTTGTGCAATAAACGTTGTACAAGCTCCAACAGACCATTATCAATTGCCAAAAATAGTGGATAAAGCAATAAACAATACAAATGTGTTGCCAAGATTTGTATTGGCAGATACAATCTATTTAAACGAGATAAGCTTATCATATCTTGCAGATAAGCATATTGATGGAGTGATACCTGATAGAAAGCAATCTAATGAAAAAATAGGTAGATTAAACAAGAATCCATATCACAAGGATTATTTCAAATATTTGTCAGAAATTGATGCATTTGAATGTCCTGAAGGCCAGATAATGTATTTTTTCAACAAATATGTTGAAAAAACTGAAGATCCGGAGAAACAAGATAAAATTAAACGATTATACTGTAATTACAGTGCTTGTAAAGCTTGTAATTGTCGGGAAAACTGTCTTTCATCAACTCAAACTCACAAAACTATTACTGAATATGGAGGAAGTTTGAAGAAAGCCATGTGGGAGAAAATGGAATCTGATGAGTATAAGGAAGTTTATAGCAGAAGATCTTCCGTTGAAGGACCTTTTGGTATTTTAAAGGAACAATTCAATATTGAAAGTGAAGTGGTGATTGGAAAAAGAAAAACAGAAGAAAGGCTATTGTTAGATGCAGTGGCTTATAATTTAATACGTTTATATAACTTAAAACAAGAAAAAGGAAATGATAAAGAAGATATAGTTGATTTCTGTGAAAAAATTTCAGTTCAAGAGAAATTAGAACTCAGAGCAACTATATTTTAGGGGGTGCTGTCTTAAATTTTTATTTTTGGCGGACACCCTAATAAAATAAAAAAAATCCGAATATAAAAATAAATTAATAAAAATAAATTATAGTTGTTTACCAAACTTTTGTTAATTTGTTTTATAAATAATCTATAACAAAAATTAAGTAACTAATTATAAAAAAGGATTATACTGTTAATGGTGAAGATTTTTCATTAGCTAGTTTTATGCTGTTTTTATTTAGATTTTTAATCATATGTACAGTTTGTAACTTGTTATTGGTATCTATAGTTACATTAAAACCTACTTTCTTCCAAAATTTTAATCCAGCTTCTAAGTTTTTATGAGTGTGTAAATATATTTTATCATAGTTTTTTTCATAACAAAATTCTTCTACATATTTAAATAATTTTGTTGCTAGTCCACATCTCCTATAATCTTTATTAACAAATAATCTCCATATGCTTGCAGTAGATTTTTCATTATAAATTCCTTCAAATTCGTTAAAATTTTTATCATAAGCTCTTATAGCTATTGTACCTATTATTTCATCAGTATTGTTGTTTAAGATATAAAATAAATTGTTTCTTTCACAATTGATATAATATTTATTTAAGTTTACTATATCTTTGTGGTACTGAGGTATGTATCCATATCCATACTCTTCTTTTATTTGAGAAAATATAAAATTTCTAACTTTAATCTTTTCATTATTATCATTTGATAGTTTTTTTATTGAAATATTCATATTAATTCTACCTATAAAATTATTACTTTTTATAAAAATTTAAAGAATTATTAATACTTAATTTTACTTATATTAAAAGTATTACTTTTAATACTAAATTTAAATAATTAGTATTATTTATTTTTAATTATAATTGTTTTATTACTTTTTATATTAAATTTAAATAATTAGTATTATTTATTTTTTTTAATAATAACTTTGATATATATTAAACTATAAATTAGTATTTATAATTTGTTATTTAATTTTTTATTATAATCAATTTGTTAGCAATTATTTTTTAAATAATAAATTTTATAAAATTATTTTATGTGATAAAATAAGTTGTTATAAATACTGGGGAAAAATTGATGAAATTGCTAATAAACTTTCAAGTTATGGTGATTTAGATGATTTAGATCTTTTTATATTAGATGATGCAGATATTGATGAAATTACTAATATATTAGATGGAACTGAAATATTTGCACACGATAAAGAAATTGATTTTCACTCTGCTCAACATATTTTAGATGATGAATAAATGAATAGAGACTTGAAATTAATTCGTAAGTTCTATATGTATATTGGTGCAAAGTTAAAAAAGAAAATGCATTAAAAATATTAGAAGCAGATGATTCAAAAGCAGTTTTAGATTCCTTCCATTTTTATGATTGATATATTGGTCTTATTGAAAATGAAAGACAACTTGCTAAATTTGATGAAAATAAAATTTTCTTATTTTTAGGTAGTGAACCTTTACCTTTAATAATGTTTAATTTAGTAACTAAATGAATGTATAGTTATTGAACAAAATCCTGATTTAAATAATAGTATAATAATATAAATAAAAGTAATAAATATTATATTTATATAAATAAGTATTACTTTTTAGTTAAATAATTAAGATTTAATAATATTTGTTAATATTCCCTTTTTAATATCTATTTTATTACAATAAATTTTAAATTTTTTAGAAATCTTTTTTTATGTAATGGGGTTCGCCAAAAATGAAATTTTGGTGATTGTGTTATTTTTTTAGAATATTGTTGCTGTGAGTTGTTTTTGGTTTTTTTATGGATGTGCTTTCGCAGAAATCTTCTAAGTCTTCTGTTGTATTTTTTTTATTTCTTGTTTTATTTTGTGTAATCTGACTAAATTGTATGCTAGTGCATCAAGATTTATTCTTTTTTCTGTTTTTATCATTCCGATTACTATTTCTTTCTCTATGTTGAACTGTTATTTTAATATTCCAAATGGCCCCTCTACACTTGTTCTTTTTGCATATTCGTCTTTTATATTCTTGTTTTTTTCCATTTTTTGGGTTCATTGCTTTTTGCATTTCTGATCAGTATTCTGTGATTGTTTTATGTGTTTATGATGGTGTACAACATTTTTTCGTGCATTACAGTTTTTTACAAGCTTCATAATCGTTATATATTCTTTTTATTTTATCAATTTTATCCGAATCTTTCTGTGGTTCTGTATATTTACCATAAAAATGCAGATATTGGTTTTCTGGACATTTAAACGCATCCAATTTTGGAATATATTCGAAATGGTCTTTGTGGTATGGATTTTTATTTAATGTTCCTATTTTTTTGGATTGTGTTCTAGTTGGTATTTAATCCTTCTATTTTTTTCATCTGCCAAGTATGATAATGATATTTGGTTTAAGTATTATTGTATCTGCACTTATATATTTTGGTTTGGTATTTTATCTTATTTATTGCTTTTTTTGCGATTTCTAGAAGTTCATAATGGTCTGTGGGACTTTGTGTGACCTTTATTGCACGAATTTAATTTTGTATCATAATCGACTGCAGATTGGATTATTATATGCAAGCATGTAAGTTTTCCTTTCTTGCATTTTCATAAAATCTTGCTCCAATATCATTTGCAGTATATTCTATCTTGTCCTGTGAATGTAAAATTGTGTTTCTATACCATATAATAATTCTAATTTATTTTCAGTATACCATGTCCTTTTTGTCCATATATTCATTTAAGTAGGTTTATGTAGTTTTTCGAGGATTTCAGGACTTATTTGGTCGTATTTGTAGTAATCAATTAATATTTGTGTTTTTTTTTGTGATTGTGTTGTTGTTGGAATTGTATGCTTTTTTTGATGGTTCCATCAATAGCAACATGATTAAAATCCGTAAAACCTTCATCATAAGTTTTTTTTTAATGTCGAGTGTCCTCCAAGAGTACAAAAATTCTTTAAAAAGCTTGCAATCTCTTATATTCGTGGTTTAAATGAAGTCATTTATAAATAAATTCATCAATAAAATGTGAAATTATTGCTTTAGATGGTTCTGGATTTACTAATGAACTATTGTAGAGATAATATTATGAAATTATTCGCAAAAAAGAGCGAAAAAGCTACACAAAATGTAACATTGCAATCGATGTTGACACTCGATTAATATTATTTGTACAAGCTCAAAGAGGTCCCAAAACATGATGTATCTTTTACATATTTCGTGTTTACACTAATATAAAGCAGTATAAAACCCAATATTATATTGTTGCAGATAAAAGTATTATGATTTTTAAAAACATACAAATAGTTATTAATGAAGAAATAAATGCTTTTGACATAATATCTAGATAAAAAACGAAACTAAACAAGTTATTTCAGAAATAAAAGTCGTTATGTTTTTCACAAACCAAATACAAAAGACAAAACAACATTAAAAAGTATTTAATCTAATTAAAAGAACTTTCAGTGAAATTAATATAAGTAAAAGTACTGATTTATCAAATAAAGAAACTAGATTCAATGTTTGATGCATAACATCCATAGATCAATTCAATTAATTACGAGATAATGATTTCAACAAAGCCCTTTTTTTAGTAAATATAATTTATTATTTCTTATTTTTGACTTTTAAGTAGTGTTTCTAGTGTAATCTAATTTGAAGTATTTTTAGAGTTTTGTATTCAATTTTAATGAATTTGAAAATTTTTTGGCTGATGTGTAATTTCAAGTGAAAAAGGGTTTCAACAAAGCGAAAATTTAAATAATATCAATTGAATATATTCTATTGTATTAAGTATTAATGAATAAGTATTACTTTTTTAATTTAATTGGTTTATTAAAAAATTGGTAAAATTTATATATTGATTTACTTATATATCTATATATAAAATATATTTTATTTTTTATTAAGATAACTTGATATTTTATTAAGTTTTATAGAAATACTTAAAATAATTTTATATCTAAATAAAAGTAATTTAAATAAAAGTAATTGTTTAATATTACTTATTATTGTTATATTAATATAACTAGAAAATATTTAATGGAGTTTTGAAAATATGGATGCTAAAATTAAATATAGTATTATTACTGTAATTGTTATTGTAATGGCAATTGTTGTGGCTTCATCCATGTTAGGAACATCAAATGATGATGATCCTAGACATGTTGTTGTAACTGTTCCGGCACTGACTGGAGAACCAGAAACAGGTTTTAATCCATTAACTGGATGGGGTTGTGGACATATGAACTTTAATCCATTAGTTCAAAGTACACTATTTAAATCTGATAAAAATGGTAATTTTGTAAATGACTTGGCAACAGGGTATAATATAAGTTCTGATGGACTTAAATGGACAGTTGGAATAAGGGATGATGTTAAGTTTTCAAATAATGAAACTTTAACTGCAAATGATGTCGCTTTTACATTTAATGAGGCAAGAACTAGTAATTCTGAGTTAGATATGTCCAACTTAAAGGAAGCTAAAGCTATAAATAATCATACTGTGGAATTTACTCTAAAATCACCACAATCCACTTTTAATTATGATTTGAGGTATGTTGGTATTGTACCTGAAAAGGATTATAATAATGAAACTTATGGTGAAAATCCTATTGGTACTGGTCCTTATGTGTTAAAGCAATGGGATAAAGGTCAACAAGCTATTTTTGAAGTAAATGATAATTATTATGGTGATAAACCATACTTCACACAAATAACTATGTTATTCCCTAATGAAGATAGTGCTGCAATGCAAATTGCTAAATCTCATCAAGCAGATATTGTTCAAGTACCAATTTCAGGTTTAAATGAAACTATTGAAGGTTATGAGTTATTAGAATTTTACAGTCCTCGTGCACAAGGTATAACTTTCCCATATCAAAATGCTACTGGTGCAAAGACTACTGGTGGGGCTGATGTAGGAAACAATGTAACTGGGGATTCTGCTATAAGAAAAGCTTTAAATGTTGGAATTAATCGTGAAGAAATTGTTGATTCTGTTTATAAAGGACATGCTGTAGTTGAGTATAGTGGTGTAGATCATCAAAAATACGCTAATCCTAATGCAATTGTAAAGGATAATGATCAAGAAGCAGCTAAAAAAATATTAGATGATGCTGGATGGATCGATACTGATGGGGATGGAATAAGGGAGAAGAATGGTACTGTGGCGAACTTCACAGTGTTATACAGTTCTGATGATCAGGCAAGACAGGCTATTGCAACAGTTGTCTCTGAACAAGCTAAAGATTTAGGTATTAATATTGAATTAGAGGGAACTGATTGGGATACAATATATTCTAGAATGTATAAAGATTCTGCAGTATTCCAACAATCTTCTGATAATCCTTACAGAAATATCTACCAACAATAGGATAGTAAAGAAAATTATAGTGAAGATAACTATATGAATCCAAATGCATATGAAAATCCTGAAGTAGATGCTATTTTAGATTCAGCTTTACATGAAACTAATATTAATGCATCATATAAACTATGGCATGATGCTGCTAGTACTGGTTCTGGCTCTGGATTTGGACCAAATGCAGATGCTCCTTGGTTATGGGTTGCAGATTTCAATTACTGTTATTTTGTAAAGAATGATATTGATATGGGTCCAAAACCAGTCATGGGTCAAGATTATATGCAAAATATTTGTGAATGGAAACGTACTAATTCGACTGAATAATATTATATTTTTTTTATTTTTTTTTAAAGAGGTTGGTCACGAATATTTTATATTCGATAAAAAGTTCAAAAATCAATAATTTTTTAAATTTATAAAAATCTATTAAAATTAGACAAATTGAATTTAAAATTAGGACTCATCCTCTTTTAAATATATTTAATTGATTTTTTAAGAGTTGATATTATGGATCAGTATATGATGCGTTTTATTAGGAATAAACTTATTCACTTTATTGTTTTAATGGTTGTTGTTTCGATTTTTAGTTTTTTACTTTTGGATCTTTCACCAATTGATCCTGTTAACGCATATTTAAAACAAACTCCTGTAACTCCTGCTCAAAGAGCATTATTAGAACAATATTGGGGTGTAGGTCAACCTATAACAACTAAAATATTTAATTGGTTTAGTAATTTTATTCAAGGAAATCTTGGAAATTCATTAATTTTTAGAAAACCTGTAGCTGATGTTATATTTGAAAAATTCACTGCTTCTTTAATATTAATGTTTTTATCATGGATTGTTAGTGGAGTATTAGGTTTTATTTTAGGTGTTTTAGCTGGTAAAAATAAAGGGTCATGGATTGATAAATGTGTTAGGGTTTATTGTTATATTTTACAATCTGCACCTTCTTTTTGGATTGGATTACTTGTACTTGTTGTATTTTCGGTAGAATTAGGATGGTTCCCGGTTGGTTTAGGTGTTCCAATTGGTGTATCAAGTGATAATGTAACGATATGGCAATGGATGGCACGACTTGTATTACCAACTCTTACACTTAGTATGGTTGGTGTAGCATCAATTGCATTGTATACTCGTAATGAGTTATTAAATGTACTTTCGTCTGATTATGTTTTATTTGCTAGATCTAGAGGCGAAGATGGATGGGATTTAATTGAAAGACACGGTATAAGAAATATATTATTACCTGCATTAACGTTACAATTTTTGAATTTTAGTGAATTGTTTGGAGGTGCAGTTCTTGTAGAACAAGTATTTTTATATCCAGGTATTGGACAAACTGCCGTTGCTGCAGGGCTTCAAAGTGACGTGCCCTTATTGTTAGGAATTGTTGTAGTAAGTGCAGTATTTGTATTTGTTGGAAATTTAATTGCAGATATATTATACTACTTTGTTGATCCTCGTATTAAGGAGAATGAGATATGATGTTTAAAAGGAAAGTTGATGATAATAAGCCATGGTTTGTATATAATGCTAACTTAAGAACTAAAACATTAGTAATAATTGGAGTATCATCACTATTTTTATTAGCTATTTTAATAAGTAGCATGCTAATTGACACATCTGCTTTATCGACAGATTTTTCACAATTTAATCAGTTTCCTTCATTTGAACATATTTTTGGTACTGATTGGATGGGTCGTGATATGTTTACACGAACAGTTGCAGGGCTAGGATTAAGTATGGGTGTTGGTGCTTTTGCATCTATAATAAGTACCGCTGTAGCTATAATATTAGGTTTATTTTCTGGAGTTAATAGATTACTAGATGAGTTTGTAGCTGGAGTGATTGATCTATTTTCAGCTATTCCTCATATATTACTTATTATTCTTTTATCAATTTCTGTTGGTGGAGGATTTTATGGAGTAATTATAGGTGTTGGTTTAACTCATTGGACACCATTAGCACGTATTTTAAGGGCTGAAGTAAAACAAATACAAACAACTGAGTTTATTAAAATGGCTGAACAACAAGGTAAATCTAAATTATGGATTGCAACAAAACATATGTTTCCGTTGGTAGTTTCACAAATTATTGTTGGGGTTATATTGATGTTTCCTCATGCAATTATGCACGAGGCAGGTATCACTTTCCTTGGATTTGGTTTATCTCCACATGAACCTGCAATTGGTATTATTTTAGCTGAATCAATGCAGTACTTATCAAATGGGGCTTGGTGGCTTGCATTTTTCCCAGGCTTATCTTTATTAATCATTGTATTGTTATTTGATTTGATTGGAGAATATGTTCATATGTTATTAGATCCAGTTGAGGCACAAAAGTAGGTGACATTATGGTTGAATTATTAGATGTTTCAAATTTATCAATATCTTTTACTCAATATGTTCAAGGTTTGCAACAAAGAGAATTAAAAGTAATATCTGATTTATCATTAGATGTTAATGAAGGGGAAGTTGTAGCTATTCTTGGATCTAGTGGTTCGGGTAAAAGTTTACTTGCTCATGCTATATTAGGGATTCTTCCAGAGAATGCGGCATGTTCTGGTGATATTAGTTTTAAAGGAAAGGTTTTAACAGAGGAAGATAAAAAAGAAATTAGAGGTAAGAGTATCTGTCTGATTCCCCAATCTGTTAATTATTTAGATCCATTAATGAAGGTATCACAACAAGCAATTGGAAAAACAAAAGATGAAGAGGATTATAAACATAAAAAATCTCATCAAAGAGAAGTATTTTTAAAATATGGTTTAGATGAATCTGTGGATAATATGTATCCTTTTGAATTATCTGGGGGAATGGCAAGAAAGGTTTTACTTTCAACTGCGTTATTATCTAATCCAGAATTGTTGGTTGCTGATGAACCAACACCTGGATTAGATGATAAAAGTGTAGAAGAAACAATTAATGATATTAAAAAATTAGCAGAAGAAGGTAAAGGTGTGCTTCTTATTACACATGATATAGAAGTTGCTATAAGAACTGCGAATAGAATTGCAATATTTTACTCAGGATATGTAATTGAAATTAATCAAGCAGAAAATTTTAAAAATGCTGATACTTTAATGCACCCATATTCGAAGGCATTAATAGATTCTTTACCTGATAATGGTTTTAAATTAACTGAAGGTACTCAACCCTTAAATGATAATAAAGGTTGTATTTATTATAAAAATTGTTTATTGAGAAAGGATATATGTAAAGACACTAAACCATCATTACATAAAATTGGTGATAGTAAAGTCAGATGTCATTTATACAATGGAGGTTTAGATGATGAAACTTGAAGGGAGAAATATTTCATTTGCTTATAAAAAAGGTTTCCCTATTTTGAATGATATTTCTATAACTATTCCTAATGATAAAGTAATTGGTTTGATTGGAGATAGTGGTAGTGGTAAAAGTACTTTATGTAAAGTACTTTCTGCATACATTAAGAAATATGAAGGAAATGTTCTGATGGATAATAAAACTATAGATTCTAATGGTTATAATCCTGTACAATTGATATTTCAACATCCTGAAAAAACTATGAATCCTAAATGGAAAATGAAAAATATCTTAGAAGAATCATGGATTCCACCAAAAGAATTAAGAGATACATTTGGCATTTCTGATGATTGGTTAAAAAGATGGCCAAATGAATTATCAGGGGGAGAACTACAAAGATTTGCAATATTAAGATCTTTACATCCAAAAACAAGATTTATAATTGCTGATGAAATAAGTACTATGCTTGATGCAGTAACACAAGTTCAAATATGGGATGTTTTATTAGAATATGCTAAAAAACAAAATATTGGGATTTTAGCTGTAAGTCATGATAAAGCCTTACTTGATGTGGTATCTGATGATGTCTTCTATTTTAATGAACTAAATAATAAATAAATATTTTATTATCTAATTCTTAGAGTGACTCATAAATATTTTAAGATAAAATTTTATATATTTTATCTAAAAATAATTTATTTATAAATTATTTATAAATTGGGTTCAGTTGAAATCATTATTTTGTAATTAATTAAATTGATTTGTGGATGTCATACATCAAATATTTGAATTTAGTTTCTTTATTTGATAAATTAGTATTTATTTGTATTAGTTTAGTTTAATATTCTTTTAATTACACTAAACACGCTTTCAACATTGTTATGCCTTGTGTATATTGGGTTGTGGAAAACATAATGACTTTGAGTTCTGAAATAAGTAGTTTTGACTCGTTTTTTTTTATTTGGCTATAATGTCAAAAGCATTTTATTTTCTTCGTTGATTACTATTCTTATGTTTTCAAAAATCATATGCTTTATCTGCAATAATATAATATGGGTTTTTTTGCACTGCTTTATATTAGTGTAAAACATAAAATTATAAAATGATACATCATGTTTTTGAATCCTTTTTGAGGTTTTACAGACAATATTAATCAAGTTTCAACATCCGATTGCAATGTGACATTTTGTGTAGCTTTTTCGCTATTTTTTGCGAATGATTGCATAATATTTGTCTGCATAGTCATTAGTGAATCTAAAACCATCTAAAACAATAATTTCACATTTATTGACGAATTTATTTAAAATTACTTCATTTAAACTACGAATATAAGAGGTTGCAAGCTTTTTAAAGAATATTTTTGTAAAAGTTGACTAATGGGGAACTTTTCTGAATCCTTTAAAATTCTAGGGATTTCACTTGATAAGTTCAATTAGTTCACAAATTTCTCTGGTAAGTATAAAATTTAAATAAAACCTTTTTTATTGTATAATATTGTGAATTTAGCTGCATTTTTTGTAAGTGTGCTTGGAATACTTGCTCGAATAGTCTGGAAATACTATTTTTTAGCATTATTCAAAAGTGAGTAATATGATAAAACGCTCTAATTTTATTCTTCTTAATTTCATTTTCAGGGTCTCTGGTCATTCTTTCAATACAAGATTTTTACTGGATTTTTCTAATTTGAAATCCAAAAGATTTAACTGCAGTGAATGAGCAAAATGAGCTTGGAAATTTAATATTTAACTATACATAATAACATTTATTCCCCTTTTTAGTAAATATAGTTTTATTATTTCTTATTTTTTGACTTTGAAGTATTATTTCAAGTGTAACTAAATTTAAAGCATTTTAAAAGCTTTATATCTCAATTTAGAGCAACTTAAAAATTTTTTTTACTCGATATGCAATTTCAATTGAAAAAGAATTTCAACAAAGTGCTTTTTAAAACAAACAATAAAATTTAATTTTCAAATTATTACTTTTCTTCTTTTTTAATAGAAATAGTAATAAATATATTTAAATAATTATTACTTTATATAATAAATCAAGACATATCAACAGATTTATAGAAATATGTCACAAATTAAGAGGTTTATATAATGCCTAAAGTATTAATTAGCGGAAGAGGAGGTAGTGGCAAAAGTACCGTAGTTTCATTGCTTGCTCAAAGACTAAAACGCAATGGAAATAAGATTTTGGTTGTTGATTCTGATGAATCTAATTTGTGTTTAAATAAAATTTTAGGTATAAACAAATCAAAAGATACATTAATGGGTAATTTGGGAGGTAAAAAACTTATTAGGGATAAATTGATGGAAGTAGTTCAAAAAGGTGAAAGTAATCTTAATATTTTTGATGAAATGTCTTTAGATAATCTTTCTGAAGAATATGTTTCTTGGAATGATAATTTAGGATTTTTAGAAATTGGCAAAATTGAACATTCTATGGAAGGATGTGCATGTCCAATGGGGGCTTTAGCACGTGATTTCTTCAATCATATTAAAGTTAATAAAGATGAATGGATTTTAATTGATACTGAAGCAGGTATTGAACATTTTGGAAGAGGCCTTATAGAAGGTGTAGATTTTATAGTTACTATTGTTGATCCTTCTGAAGATGCAATATTATTAGCAAATAAAGCATTTGATTTATCTTTAGAAGATAATAAAACTTTTGGACTTATTTTAAATAAAGTGGATAGGGCTTCAGAAAAAATAATAAAAAATAAATTAAATCCAAATATTAGTATTATAGGTACTATCGATTATTCTCCTGATATAGCTATGTTGAATCTTAAAGGAGATTCAATAGATTCTATTCTTGTTAATGGATTAAATGATGTTATAAATTATATTAATTAATAGAAGGCAATTTTATATTATTATTTGTATGATAAAATACTTTTATATTATTGCTTATTATGATAAATTACGTTTATATTAAATGGATGAAATTATGAAATTAAAAAATTTTAAAAGAGAAAATATGATTCCTCTTCCTGTAACTTTAATTTCTACAGCTAATAAAGAGGGAATTAGAAATATTGCTCCTTATTCATGTGTAGTAACTATATTAAGACCTACAAATCTTGTCTGTATAGCTTCTGCAATGATGAGAGACACTTTTGTAAATATTGAGGAAACAGGTGAATTTGTTATTAATATGATATCAGTAGATATGCTTGATACTGTTATACCAACTTCATCCCATGTTGCCTTTGATGTAGATGAATATGATTTAGCAAATTTAGAAGCTACTGAATCAAAAGAGATCAATGCTCCAGGTATTAAAGGAGCTTATTCTAGGATGGAATGTAAACTAAAGAAAATTTATAAGGACGAAGATTCAATTGGAATTCCTTATTTATTAATAATCGGTGAAGTAGTTTATCTTGAAGTAGAAGATGACTGTTTAGATAAAGAATATGGAGTTTTAAATTTAAATAAAGTGAAACCTTTGATGATGCTTGAATCAGATAAGGGAATGCATTTCTGTACTATAGAAGACATTAATAAATTTGAAACATTTGGAGCAATGTTTCCAGATGGAAAAGACCCATTAGAATGGATGTATGAATCAGAGGATTAGCTTAAAATTTAAATATAGGTGATTTTTTTTAAAAATTATAATTCCTTGGATAAATGATTTAATTCTAATAGTTATATCTATTCAAATTTACTTATTAGTGGTAAAAAAATTAAAGAATTTTGTATTTTCATAATGTGGAAATACAATTTTGTTTATTTTAAAAATTAATTTAGATTGACATTTTTTTATAAACAAAACTAAGCTTTTTTTAAAATCTTTAAATATCAAACTTTAGTATTTATAAATATTAGAATTAAGATTCAGCATCGAGTTTAGGCTCTTTAAATATTAAATGTTCTAATATAAATACTGTGAGAACTCCCATTACAAAACCATTGGTTAATATTGGCCTGATCATTAATGGAAGCTGGTCTATTAAAGTTTGTGGTAAGAATACTATTAAAGTTGCTATTATTATTGGCAATCCCATAACTATTCCATGATCCATATTATTATAAGCCTTAGTTTCTATTCCTATATTTATACCTGCTCCAATTTGTGCTGTCATTATATATATCAAAACTGCTGCTATTACTGGTGATGGAATTGAACTTATAATACTCACTGTAAGTGGTGAAAAGGCAATAATTATCATTCCAATAGCTGTTATTACCAAAGGATATCTTGAAGCACATTTGGTTGTTGCTATGATACCTGGAGTCATTGAATAGTTAACCGGACCTACAAGACCTAAAATACCAGCTAAAATATTTGTTAGGCCTGTTACAACTATACCTTTCTTTATTCTTTTATCCATATCATTTAATTTAAGTAAATAACCAACACTTTGAATTGAACCTAAATCATTTATTGTAAGTGCTAAAAAACAGATTATAAATGCAAATATCATACCTATATCTGGTATTGCAAGAATAGGATTATTTATGCTTGGTAATGATAAAAATTGAAGATTTAAATCCTGAGAATATCCTTGATTAAAGATAAGATAAAATAATAAACTTCCAAATAACATAATCCAAAGGGGTAAAGTTGATCTCCAAAGTCCTTTAAGTCTTTTATGTGTAAATAATATTATTAAAATCAATCCTAATGAGAATAATAAGTTAGTAAATTTAACTACTCCATTAGTTTCTATCATTAATTTCAATATAGTAGGTGCCAAGGTGAAGGCTATTAAGAGAAGTATAACGATTATAACCCGTGGGGTAAATAATTTCTTAATATACTTTAAAAGTCCAGTAGCAGCTATTATAGTCAATATAGCTCCAGATATTATGATTGAAGAATTTATAGATCCAAATCCCTGATTTAATGTAGCTAAAATAGCTATAAGTAAGACAGTTGCAGGGCCAATAACCATAGGTAGTTTATGTCCAAATTTGACTTGTAGTAGGAGAGCTATTCCCATTAAAATAAGTAAAGTCTGAATATAACTAACTGTATTTCCATTAGTATAAACACTACCTACAATCTTTCCTATAATTAAGATTATAGGAATTGAAACTGCTAACCACTGAATACCAAATAACAGGTTCTCAATTTTCGGTGGCTTTTCATCTAAATTAAAATCCAAATCCATATTATCACATAAGCCATTAATTAAATATTATTCATCTAAATCAAATAATTTAAAGTCTACTATTTTTTAATATATTAATATATTCACAATACTTTTCTTTTAAAGCTATTTAAATGATAACGATACTGAATTGATAGAACATCTTTTTCTTTTATCTTCTAATTTTTTATATTATTTTTATTATTCTTTATTTTTATTATTCTTCTAAAAGAGTTTTAATATAAGCGTTTTGACTTATTATTTCATGGTATATGGATAGGTTTTTAATTGAATTCTAAATTTTATATCTTCCACCCATCCATTTTATCCTTCGTTTTATATGTATTTTATAATTTTTTCTGTTATACTAATAATAAAAAAATATGATTATATTATTATTAAATTTCAATATCCTGATTTATTTATAGTTAATACATTTAAACATGAATTATAAACTAAATTCAGATATTAAAAACCTATATTATACTTTATTAAATGAAATATTTAAAATTATTGATTTTAGGAATTTAAATTTTAAGACAATATTAATCGAGTGTCAACATCAATTGCAATGTGACATTTTGTGTAGCTTTTTTGCTTTTTTTGAGAATAATTGCATAATATTACTGTACTGATCTGAAAATATCATTTTTGCATATTCAAATGCCTAATTGATAAAATACTCTAATTTATTCTTGTTAAATTTACTTTCAGGGTCCTTTTATTATTCTTTCAATGCATGCTTCAACTAGATTTTCTAATTTAAAATCAAAAAGATTTAATTGTAATGGTTTTTATTTTTATACTTGTTTTATTAAAAAATTAGTAAGGTTTATATATTGCTTTACTTATATGTTTATATATAAAATACATTTTATTTTTTATTAAGCTAACTTGATATTTTATTAATTTTATCAAAATACTTAAAATAATTTTATATTTAAATAAAAGTAATTTAAATAAAAGCAATTTAAATAATATTTATTACTTATTTGTTTAACACAAGTTATTTGGTATTACTTTTTTTAGAAATGTTTTTATATAATCAATTAATAATTATTTAATATAAAGTATTAAAATAATAATTTATCCTTTATTAGTATTACTTAGGGGAATTATGTATTAGAAATGTTTTTTGTTATTAATAAACTCTTTTTGATATTTTTGATTAAATTTTATTTTAGTATTTTATTTTAATTTAAATCCTTTTTAAATTTGGTGTGAATTATGGATAAAAAATATATAATTGGTATAATTATTGCAATTATTGTTGTAATTATTGGTGCTGCTATTCTTATGGGTGGAGGTAGCACTGAAAGAGCAGACGGAGAAATTGTAGTTGCAGCTTATAGTCACGGAGGAGAACCAGAATCTGGTTTTGATCCTATTACAGGTTGGAACTATTATGCAGAGCCTTTGATTCAAAGTACCTTATTAAAAATGACTACTAATGGTACTTATAAAAATGATTTGGCTACAGATTATGAAATTAGTGATGATTATAAAACTTATACTGTAAATTTAAGAGATGATGTTAAATTTACTGATGGTACACCATTAACTGCTGAAGATGTGGCATTTACATTTAATGCAGCTAAAGAAACAGGTGCAAGTTTAGATTTATCTGCTTTAGATACTGCTGAAGCTACTGATAATTATACTGTTAAATTTAACTTAAATAAATCAGATTCTACTTTTTTAGATAAATTAGCTTATATTGGTATTGTTCCTTCTGATTCCTATGATAATGAAACTTATGGTGAGAATCCTATTGGTTCTGGACCATATAAATTTGTGCAATGGGATAAAGGTCAACAAGTTATCTTAGAGAAAAACCCTGATTATTATGGTGACATGCCAGAAATTGAAAAAATAACTATTCTCTTTGCTCAAAATGAAGCTGCATTTAACTTGGCTAAAAATGGAGAAGCTGATGTTGTAGCAGTACCTCTTGAATATGGTAGAGAAAAACTTGATGGTTACACAATGTATTTACAAGATACTATTGATGTTCGTGGTATTGCATTACCTAATGTACCAGATAATGGAGAAATTTCCCCAGAAGATAATTATACTATTGGTAATAATGTAACTTCAGATATTGCAATTAGAAAAGCATTGAACTATGGTGTTAACAGAACTGCTTTAACTGAAGGCGCATTAAATGGATTAGGTTATCCTAGCTACGATGGTATTGCACATCAATTACCTTGGGCTAACCCTGATGCAACAATTAAGGATGGAGATGTTGCATATGCTAACAAAACTTTAGAGGAAGCAGGTTGGGTTGACTCTGATGGAGACGGAATAAGAGAAAAAAATGGTCTTAAAGCATCATTCAAAGTATATTACTCTGCAAATGCACCTGAGAGACAAGCATTAGCTATAGGAGTATCTGAACAAGCTAAAGAATTTGGTATTGAAATTGAACCTGTTGGTGCTGAATGGGATGAAATTTATCCAAATAAATACTCTCAAGGAGTACTCTATGGATACGGTTCAACAGATCCTTCTGATATTGCTGGAAAATATTACAGTTCTTCTGATTCCAATGTTGTAAAAATAAATAATAGTGCTGTTGATGCTCACATAGATGCTGCATTTGCTGAATCTCGTGAAGCTTCCTACAAAGATTGGTCTGCAGTTTCCTGGGATGGTACCACTGGTATTTCCCCTAAAGGTGATGCACCATGGTTATGGTTAGGTGAAATTAAATATGGTTACTTTGTAAATGATAGGGTAGATATTTCTAATGATACTGCACTCTTACAACCTCACGGTGGGGATTTATTCAGTAACATATATGACTGGACTATTACTAACTCAACTTCAGAAAAATAAATTAAATAATAAAAGTAGGAATAAGCTTATTAAATAAGTTTTTTCTACTTTTATCTATTTTCTAATTTTTATTAGTTTTTTAAGTTTCAATAAAGGATTAGTTTTTTTTAATAAAGAATTATTTTTTTTGTTTTAATAAATTAGTTTCATTTGCTTTCAATAAAAATTAGTTTTATAGGTATATTTATATTTGGGTTGTAATTATTTAAAAATAATAAAACTCTTTAAATGTTTATTGGGAATGATTTAAATATATAAGAAGATTTTATTTAAAAAAGGGATTATCTAATTTTTTTTAATTCTTATGTTTTGAGTTTTATTATTAAATAATCTTACTGAATTTTATATATTTTTATTATATTCTAAATTTTTAAATTATAGGAGGTTATTTTTTGTTAGATAAACAGAAAATACTTAAATTTTTAGGTTATAAGATTGTTCGTTTTGCTATTTTATTAATAGTTGTAATATTATTAAGTTTTATATTAATTGATATGTCTCCTATTAATCCTGTAAATGCTTATATTTCTAATATGATGGTTAGCCCTGAACAAATTGCTAAATTAGAAGCGTATTGGGGAGTAAATCAACCAATCACTGAAAAATTATTAAATTGGTTAGGAAATATTATTACTGGTGATTTTGGTACTTCTTTAATATACAGAACTCCTGTTTTACATGTTATTTCTGAAAAGTTCACTGCATCTCTTATATTGATGTTAAGTTCTTGGTTAATTTCTGGAATATTAGGATTTGCTTTAGGTGTTCTTGCAGGATTTAAAAGAGACACTTGGATTGATAAAGCAGTAAAAGTCTATTGTTATGTATTACAGTCAGCACCTACATTTTGGATTGCTTTACTTATTGTAATGGTCTTTTCTATTTGGTTAGGTTGGTTCCCAGTAAGTGGTGGTGTTCCTATTGGTGCATTAAGTAATACGGTAACATTTTGGGATTGGTTAAAACATTTAATATTACCAGCATTTACATTGAGTATTTTAGGTGTTGCATCAATTGCATTATATACTCGTGATAAACTTATTGAAGTAATGTCAAGTGATTATTTTCTTTTTGCAAAAGCAAGAGGGGAATCTGGTTGGACTTTAATAAAAAGACATGGTATAAGGAATATCCTTTTACCAGCTATAACATTACAATTCTTAAGTTTTAGTGAATTATTCGGAGGAACAGTTCTTGTTGAACAAGTTTTCATGTATCCCGGTATTGGTCAAGCAGCAGTTTCTGCAGGTTTAAAAAGTGATGTTCCTTTGTTATTAGGTATTGTTATTTTTAGTGCAATATTTGTATATGTAGGTAATTTAATAGCAGATATACTTTATAACTTTGTAGATCCGAGAATTAGAGAAGGTGAGTATAATGGATAATTCAGCTAATAAAATAAATAAATTTGATATTTTAGGAAGTATGAATTTAAGGACTAAAACATTATTAGCAATAAGTTTATCTGCTTTCATATTAATTTTAGTTGTTATAATTAGTTTATTCATTGATTCTACAAGTATTTCTACTGATTGGAATATGATGAATCATCCACCTTCTTTTGAACATTTATTTGGAACTGATTGGTTAGGTAGAGATATGTTTACTCGTACACTTAAAGGATTAGGTTTAAGTGTTCAAATTGGTTTTTTTGCTTCAGTTTTAAGTAGTCTTATCGCTGTTGCTTTAGCATTTTTATCAAGCTTTAATAAATATTTGGACAGTTTTGTTTCATGGTTAATAGATGTATTTTTATCTATTCCACATATTCTGCTTATTGTTCTTATTTCTATTGCTTTAGGAGGAGGTGCTTTCGGAGTATTAGTTGGTGTAGCATTTACTCATTGGACATCTCTTGCAAGAGTACTTAGAGCAGAAATAAAAAGGATAAAAACTTCAGAATTTGTAACAATTTCAGAAAAATTAGGACAATCTAAATTTTGGATTGCAAGAAAGCAAATTTTACCATTAGTATTTAGTCAAATTATTGTAGGTACCATATTAATTTTCCCTCATGCAATTATGCATGAAGCAAGTGTAACCTTTTTAGGTTTTGGTTTATCTCCTCATGAGCCAGCTATTGGGATTATATTATCTGAATCTATGAAATATCTTGCAACTGGTGATTGGTGGTTAGCTTTATTCCCTGGTTTAGCATTGTTGATTATTGTATTATTATTTGATATTGCAGGAGAAAATATTAAAAAAATCTTAGATCCAGCAAGTGCAAATGATTAGGTGATTGTATGAATGATTTAATTAATGTTTCAAATATTTCTATTTCATTTACTCAATATGTAAAAGGTTTAAATCAGAGAGAATTGGAAGTTATCACTGATTTGACTTTAGATATTAAAGAAGGGGAAATCGTAGCGATTTTAGGCTCAAGTGGATCTGGAAAGAGTTTACTTGCACATGCAATACTTGGTATTTTACCACACAACGCTAATTTGTCTGGTACTATGATATATAAAGGAGAAGTTTTAACAGAAGAATTAAAAGAAAAGTTACGTGGAGATGAAATTTCATTAATTCCACAATCTGTTAATTTTTTAGATCCTTTAATGAAAGTTTCTAATCAGGTTATTATGGAATCTAAAGATGAAGCTGAAGAAAAAGAGAAAAGAGCGAAACAAAGAGCTATTTTTGAAAAATATGGATTATCTGAAGAAGTAGATAATATGTATCCTTTCCAATTATCTGGAGGTATGGCAAGAAGAGTTCTTGTATCAACAGCTCTACTTTCAAATCCTAAACTTGTTATTGCAGATGAACCTACTCCGGGTTTAGATGAAAAATCCGTAGAAGAAACTTTAAACCATTTAAGACAGATGGCTGCAGATAATGTAGGAGTTTTACTTATTACTCATGATATTGTTGCTGCTTTAAAAGTTGCTAATAGAATAGCAATTTTTTATTCAGGTTATGTAATTGAAATTGCTAATGTGGATGATTTTAGTGGTGAAGGAGAGAATTTACTCCATCCGTATACTAAATCTCTTTTTAAAGCATTACCTCATAATGGTTTTAACTTAACAAAAGGACATCAACCATTACATGGTGAGATTCCAGTAGGGTGTCCATATTATGACCGTTGTAATCATAAGTTAGAAAATTGTGATAAGATTAGGCCTAATTTAATCAGTATTGATGAAAATAAAATGGTTAGATGTTTTAAATATGAGGGGTAGATTTTATGCATAATTTTTATTTATTTAAAATAGAGGGGGAGTTCTATGGAATTAACTGGTAAAAATATCTCTTTTAAATATAGCTCTCAATCTAAACAAATCTTAAAGGATGTTAATATAACTATTGATAATAAAAAGATTTTAGGTTTATTTGGAGATAGTGGAAGTGGTAAATCCAGTTTATGTAAAATTCTTGCAGGACATATTAAAAGATATGAAGGTGAGGTAAAATGTGGGGGTAATAAGATTCCTAATGGTTTCGATCCTGTTCAATTAATTTATCAACATCCTGAAAAAGTAATGAATCCTAAATGGAAAATGCATGAAGTTTTAGGGGAATCTTGGGATGTTCCTGATGATTTATTAGAAGACTTTGGGATTCAAAAATCTTGGTTAAATAGATGGCCTGCTGAACTTTCTGGTGGAGAATTACAAAGATTTTCAGTTTTAAGAGCTTTAAATCCTAAAACTAAATTTTTAATAGCTGATGAAATGACTACTATGCTAGATGCGATAACTCAAGTTCAAATATTTGATTCAGTTTTAAAAATTGTTAAAGAAAGAAATATGGGTTTATTAGTTGTTAGCCACGATAAAGATTTAATGGATATTATTTGTGATGAAGTTGTATATATTGATGATATTAATCATGTTTAGTTGTGGTTTTATATCTTTAGGATATTAAATTTAATATCTATTTATATTTTTATTATTTTTTACTTATTTTTATTTATTTAACTTTTACTTTTAGCTATTTTGAACTATTTAAGTTTTTTTCAATCTTCATATTTTACAAAAATTTTTTATTAGCTTTATATATGTCCTAAAATTATAAAACTAATAAATTAAATAATATGTATTTAAATATATTATTAGTAATTTTTAATGATATTATATTAAATTTATTTTGGAGAGATATGATGAAAGTTTTACTTATAAATGGAAGTCCACATAAAGAAGGTTGTACTTTTACAGCATTAACTGAAATTAAAAATCAATTAGAAAAAGAGGGAGTTAATAGTGAAATTTTTTGGATTGGAAATAAACCAGTTAGAGGTTGTATAGCTTGTTTGAAATGTGGCCATAGCAATGGAAAATGTGCCTTTGATGATGATCCAGCTAATGAAATAATCGATAAAATTATAGGATCTGATGCTGTGATTGTAGGGTCTCCTGTTTATTATTCTGGACCTAATGGTGCATTATGTGCTATTTTAGATAGAGTTTTCTATGCATCAGGTGCTAACTTTGCTTTTAAACCTGCAGCTTCAATTGTAAGCTGTCGTAGAGGTGGAGCAAGTGCAAGTTTTGATAGATTAAATAAATATTTCACTATTTCAAACATGCCTGTGGTATCTTCTCAATATTGGAATATGGTTCATGGTAACACTCCTGAAGAGGTAAAACAAGATTTAGAAGGTCTTCAGATTATGAGAACTTTAGCAAGAAATATGGCATGGATTTTAAATTCAATTGAAAATAATGATTTACCTAATCAAGAAGAAAAAGTAAAAACTAATTTTATAGGGTAATTTTTAAGATTTAACTTTTAAATTTTATTAATTTGGGATTATCAATAAAAATTTTTAGTTTAGCTTAGAATTTTTTTTAATAAATAAACTAATTGGATAATAATATTTATATCTATTAAAAAAGAAATATTATATTATTAAAATTATTTAAACCGTTTATTTAAAAATTTTAGGAGTAATTTTATGGATACAGGAAATAAAATAATTATTATTCTACTTATTTTAATTGCAATTGCTGCACTTGTTTCTGGTTTCCTTTTCATATTTAATAATATAGGAGACACAGATGATGTAAGTTTACAAGAAAATAATACTACTAATGTTACTAATTTAACAATTAATGAAACAGAGAATTTAACAAATCTTACTGCAGATGAAGATTCTAGTTTAGATTCTAGCTCTAGTTATCCTACTAGTTCTAGTGGTACTCGCCATAGTTCTAGTTCATCTAGTGGTACTCGCCATAGTTCTAGTTCATCTAGTGGTTCTGGCTCACATAATGGCTCTAGTTCTTCAGGTACTGGTGATTCTGGTTCATCTAATGGTTCTAGTTCTTCAGGTACTGGTGATTCTGGTTCATCTAATGGTTCTAGTGGCTCTGGTTCATCTAGTGGATCTAGCGGCTCTGGTTCATCTAGTGGATCTAGCGGCTCTGGTTCCTCTGGTAGTGGTTCTGGTTCCTCTGGTGGTGGTTCATCTACTGGCGCTACTGAAACTACTGGCTAATTTTTTTATTTTTCTATATTTTTAACATTTTTTTAATTTTTTATTTTTCTATTTTTCTATATTTTTAACATTTTTTTAATTTTTTATTTTTCTATTTTTCTATATTTTGCAGTAATTTTTTTCTTATTATTAGATTAATTTTAAACTTAATTAGCCTAGTCTATTGATTTTTTTATTCCTATTTAAAATACTTTATTTCTTATTTAACTCTTATTCATTCCTTTATTTTTAATATAAGTTGTTATTATTAATTTAAAAAATCTATCTTTAATTATATATTATCAATATAAATTATATAGAACTTTACTTTTTTATTTTTTAATTTGAAAAGCTTTATTTATGGATTTTTTAATCAGATTCCTTTAATCTAGTTTATATTTCATTTGTTTAGATATTATATTGTTATATTTTAATAAAATACATATGTATAGTTATTTATTTATCTAATAAAGCATTATCTGATTGTTTTTAATATTATTTATTAAAAATGATTATTTTTTAATTCATATGCTTATATTCACTTATTTTTTTAAAATATTAAAAATAGATATCTTCTTAATTAATTTAATTAATTTAATTCTTTTATATATGTTTTTAAACTAAGATATTCCTCATTTTTTATTTTTTTTAAGAGAAAGATTTATATTATATTAAATAATAATCTTTAACTAATATTAAAAAAGAATTATTTTAGTTTAGATAAAATTAAGTTCTAAAATTCTTTAATTATTATAAAAAAATATATTATATAAAAAAATTTTTTTAAAATAATAATTAGTATTCTTTTTTATTATGTTAATTCCACTTTTTTAATCTATTGGGGAATTTATTGAGGTGAAAAAATTTCGAATAAAATGATAACATTGCTTTTGTTGATTCTGTCATTGATTATTATCACAATGGCTTCAGTATCAGCAAGTGATGTAAGTGACATAAATGATAATCAAAATTATCTTTCAACAGATGAGGGTTCAGCTAATGAAGATATGATAAGCCAAGATCTAGATTTATCTAGTGCTAAGTCAGATTCAAATAGTAATTCAGAGTTAATTACTAGTTCAAATGAAGAATCTGATAATTCAAAACTTGAATCTTCAAATACTGTATCTGATCTATTGTCTAATTCTAACAGTACAACAGATTCAAATACAACTACTAAGAATTCTACAACTATTGTAAGTTCTAGCTCAACAGTGGTTAATGGAAATGATTATTCTGTCACTTTAAAAGATAATAATGGGAATGTTTTATCTGGTAAGAAGTTAATTTTTACATTTAATGGAAATAACTATACTGAAACTACTAATTCTCAAGGAATTGCTAGTTTAACTATTAATGCAAAAGCAACTAATTATATTATTAATGTTGCTTTTCTTGGTGATGGATTATATGAAAGTTCATCTATTTCAAATAAATTAACTGTTAGTAAAACTCCAACAACTATTAAAAGTTCTACTACCTCAGCAATAAAAGGAAAATCTTATTCAGTTGTTTTAAAGGATAAAAATGGAAAACTTTTATCTTCTAAGACAGTAACTCTTAAGTTTAATGCTAAGACTTATAAGAGAACTACTAATTCTAAGGGTATTGTTAGCTTTAAAATTAGTGGTACAGTAGCAAAAACTTATAAATTGAATTATAAATTTGCTGGTGATGATTATTATGCACCTAGCTCTGGTTCAGTAAGTCTTAAAGTTAAAATGCCTACAAAGTTAACTGGATCTAATGCCCATATTGTTAAAGGTAGTAAATATAACGTTACTTTAAAAGATGCCAATGGTAGAGTTTTATCTAAAAAGGCTGTGACTTTCAATATTAATGGTAAGACCTATAAGAGAACCACTAACTCAAAGGGAGTTGCTAATTTAAAAATTAATCTTGCAGATGGAAAATCCTATGATTTTAAATATACATATGCAGGTAGCTCTTATTATGGAGCATCATCTAAAAAATTATCTTTATATGTTAAAACTCCCACTAAATTAACAAACTCTGGTAGTTCAGTAGCTAAAGGAAAGTATTATTATATTACTTTAAAGGATTTTAGAGGTAAAGTTTTACCTAAACAGACTGTTACCATTAAATACAGAGGGAAAACTTATAAGAGAACTACTAACTCAAAAGGAGTAGCTAGCTTAAAAATAAACTCAGCTATTGGTTACTCTTATAAACTCACTTATAAATTTGCTGGAAATAGTTATTATGGACCTAGCTCAGGTTCTCTAAATCTTAGAACTAAAATGGCTACAAGCTTAACTAAGTCTTCTTCAACTATCCTTAAAGGAACTGCTTATAAAGTTACTTTAAAAGATGGTAATGGTAAAGCTTTGTCTAAAAAGACTGTGACTTTTACTTTTAATGGTAAGACTTATAAGAGAACTACCAATTCTAAAGGTCGTGTTAGTTTAACTATTAATGCTGCAGCAGGTAAAACTTATAAATTTTCTTATAAATATGCTGGAGACTCCTACTATAATAGATCCTCTTCTGGAACTATTAATTTATTTGTAAAAATTAAAAGTACTTTTTCCAATTCTGGTAGTTCCATAATGAATAATAGTTCTTATGTTGTCAGTTTAAAAGATGGTGATGGTAAAGCTTTATCTGGTAAGACTGTAAGTTTTACCTTCGATGGAAATAGTTTTAAAAACACTACTGACTCAAATGGCCTTGCTCATTTATTTATTGTAGAAAGTTCTCCTATAACATCTACTTTATCTTATAAGTTTGAGGGAGATAATGTATATACCGCTTCATCTGGTTCTGTAAGTTTAAATGTTAAATCTGATAAAGTTTTTACATTTAATCAGATTGTTACAGCTGCTAAGTCTTTAAGGGATTATGTTGATAAAAATGCTAAAATCCCAGCAACTGTTTCAGTAAATGGTATTAATGTAAATACTAGTAGCTTTGCTTATTTGATGGCTAAATCTGTAGTTAATATTAACAACGGTAAAAAATATAATGTTGATGTTATCAACATTAGTTCTAATTATTCTAATGGCGGTAATTCTTCAATTAATGCAGATTTAGATAAATCAGCTTATATTGCATTATCTAATAATTTAATTAACTATGCTCAATCTAATGAGAGGCTTCCAAACTATATTAGCACTAATGTAGGATTAATATCTCCAGATTTATACATATTTGGCCTTTCAAAAGCTTTGGATTTCTATTCTAATATGGGAAGGTTGCCAAAGTATATAACCTTAGATACTGATGATGTTGATGGTAAAGTTAATCAAATAGTCATTAAAAAGGGTAATCTTTCCCAGTATAAAAAGGGTTTAAATGAAGTACAATCTCTTAGTTCTTCTGAGATTGCTAAATACTTAAAATCTTCTGGAAATGATGCACTTAATGATGCAATTAGGAATTTGGCAAATTCATTAACTTCAGGAAAAACTAGTGTTTGGGATAAAGCTAATGCAATTTTTAGGTATGTTAGAGATAATATAAGCTATGAATTTTATTCAAATACTAAGTATAAAGCAACAGGTACTTTGAGTAAGAAAAAAGGTAATTGTTGTGATCATGCAAACTTAATAGTAGCTCTCTGTAGAGCAGCTGATATACCAGCTAGATACTCACATGCTAAAGGATGTACTTTCACTAGTGGTTTAGTAACTGGACATGTATGGGCGCAAATCTATGTAGATGGTGTTTGGTACTCTGCAGATGCAACAAGTAGCAGAAATGAATTAGGTAATATTCGTAATTGGAAGACAAATTCATTTAATAATTTAAAACAATATGATCATTTACCTTTCTAACAAGCTTTTTGGCCTTTGGCCAAAAACCTTGACCAAAACTTTCTCACTATTGGGGAGTAATTAATTTTTAACTTTTTTCTTTTTTTAATTTCTATTTTATTTCTATTTTATTTCTATTTTATTTCTATTTTATTTCTATTTTATTTCTTTTTTTTTTTTATTGGATTGATAAATTTTTAATTTTTAATTTTTATTCTATTTTCCAAATATTTTATTCTTCATTTATTTTAATTTTAGCTATCATAATAGTAATGGTCATTATCAATACAGTTTGTTTAATTAAATACATTTTTATTTATTTTAAGGGCTATTCATATTTTAATAATTTTTCATTAATTATCTACATATCCTAATTATTATTTTATATTTTTTTAATTTTTCAAAACTTTTATCATAATAAAAATTAGTTTTATATACTATTATGAATATATATTCATAACATATATTCAGAATCTAAAGATTTAGATTTTATTAAAAATTATTAAATATTATTTAATTTGGTTAATTTGATTTAAATTTATTAAAAAAAATGACATTTAAATAACTATTAAAAAAATAATATTTAAATAACTGAACTATTATATATTATACTGTTTAAATAAATTTATATGAGGAATAAAATGGTAAATAATGGACATGGACATCATGGAGCTAGTAATTTAAGTCCTGAACAACAAAAACAAATGATTGAACAGGAATTAAAGCTATTTGAACATATGAAAAATATAAAATATAAAATAGCTGTTATGAGTGGAAAAGGTGGAGTAGGTAAATCTACAGTAGCTGCTAACTTAGCAGAGGCTTTCCAGAAAAAAGGATTGTTAACAGGTATTCTTGATGCTGATATTCATGGACCTAATATTCCTAAAATGTTAGGAGTAGAGGGAAAGGATGTAATGATTGAAAATGGTGAAATGATTCCTGTAATAAGTAATAATGGAATTAAAGTAATGTCAATAGGTTTTTTAATTGATTCTCAAGACACTCCAATTATTTGGAGAGGACCTCAAAAATCAGGTTCTATTAAACAATTTATGGCAGATACTGCTTGGGGAGACCTTGATGTTTTAATTATTGATAACCCTCCTGGAACTGGAGATGAGCCATTAACTGTACTTCAATCATTACCTAATGTTGATGCAGTTATTATGGTAACTACACCAAATAGTTTATCTCAAGAAGATGTTTTGAAATGTGTAGGTATGGTTAAAATGTTAAATATTGAGGATATTGGACTTATTGAAAATATGTCTTATTATGTTTGCCCTCATTGTGGTGAGAAAACTAATATATTTGGTGAGTCTCAAGGAGAAAAATTTGCAAATGAAATGGGGGTTGTTTATTTAGGAAATCTACCTTTAACTGAACAAGTTCCTGAATCTGCAAATCAAGATAGTACTATGGTAAATAGTTATGTAGACTCTGAAGTTACAAATAAGTTTTCTGAAATAATTGATAATATAAAACTGGCATTTTTAGATTAATTATATTCTAAATCTTATTTTTTTAATTATTTAATTTATCTTAATTATTTCAATTATTTAATTTATTTTAATTACTTAGTTTATTTTAATTATTTAACTTATTTTAATTAATTAGTTTATTTTAATTACTTAATTTATTTTTATTCTTTTTTTAACTTTTTATCTATTTTTTTAACTCTTTTAAACATTATTTAAATTTTTAACTATTTTTAAAAGGATTGGAAATAGAAATAATCTTTTTTAAAAACAAATTAAGATAGTTTTATATAGTTTAGATAACATATCAAAATGTATAATAGTATAATTCACGGAATTTTACTTAAAAATCTAATTTTTAAAGACTATTAATATGAATTTTCTTTTTAGTCTTAAAGTATTTAGAGGTGTTTATATGAGTATATTAGATGGTATTTTGGAAGATAATAAGAAATTTGTCGAAAACTTTGAAGGAGAAGAAATGTCTCACCATGCACAAAAGAAAATAGCTATTTTAACTTGTATGGATTGTAGATTAATTGACTTCTTTGAACCAGCTTTAGGACTTAAAAGAGGAGATGCAAAAATAGTTAGAAATGCAGGAAACTCTATTGTAGGGGAAGATGCAATTAGATCCATTGCTGCTGCATTATACAACTTAGGTGCTGAAGAAGTATTGGTTGTTGGCCATAGTGAATGTGGTATGGCTGGTGCTGATGTAGATGCATTAAAAGAAAAAATGCTTGCAAGAGGTATAAAAGAAGAAGACATTGCTAAATATGATTTAGTAGAATGGGTTGGTGGATTTGAAGATGAGGAAGAAAATGTGCTTAATGTAGTAGAAAAAATCAAAAACCATCCATTAATTCCTGATGTTCCAGTTCATGGCCTTATTATTGACATTGTAACTGGTGAGTTAAAAGTTTTAAAAGAAGATTACTAATTCAAAGTTTTAAAAAAGTTTGATTAAATTTTTTCTAATTCTCTTTAGGATAAAGTTTGATTAAATTTTTTTCTAATTCTCTTTAGGATAAAGTTTGATTAAATTTATTATTTAAATCTTTTTATTTTTATTTAAACCACCATATTTTAATTTATTTAACTAAATTAGCTTAATTTATTATATATAACTAAAAATAATAATTTTTGCAAAGCTTATTTTTTATTATTATAACTGTAGTAACTTTACTATTAGTAATGGGACTAGTGAAGTTCCCAAATATACATATATCACGACTTGGATTCGTGCTAAGTTATGCCAATGCTTAGCTTTCAATTAATAACCAGTTAATTGAAAATTGTTGAAATTTATTAAATTAAAATTGTATTTCTTATAGAACATTTTCTTTTTTTAGTTCTAATATTTAATTGTAATAGTATTGATTTAATTACTATTTGTTGTCAACTTTGTTATCTACCACTTTATTGAATAAAACCATACTTTCCCTATTTACTCAAAAGTTTTGATAATGAGGTAGTAATCTGAATTCTTTATTTATTAAAAGGTTAAATATGAGCTTTAGTGAAACAATAATTAAAAACAATGTATTAGGCAGTAAAATTTATTTTAATGAGGAACTTAGGGAAAAAGAATATTCATCTATCTTAAAACATAAATCTAGAAATAAGAAATCTTCTAAATCTGATAAAAATGAAACTGATGCATTCACATGCCCTGTATGTGGATCTAATAAAGTTTTCTTTGACCGTGTTCGCTTTGAAAAATTATGTAGGGATTGTGGCTTAGTTCTTGAGGAGAACATTATTGATTCTACAATCAGAGGAACCTCTAGAGACAATGAAGGTAATTCCTACAGTCAAAATGGAGCACCTAGTGATATAGCCATTCATGATGGCGGATTATCTACAAGTTTTGATGTTCATAAAGGAAACTTAAAAAATAGACATAGATGGTATCGCTTAAGAAAAGTACATAATCAATCTCGTGTAAGGGGGTCTCGTGAAAGAAATTTATCTAGAGCATTTAGTGAATTGTCTTTATTGATTTCTAATTTATCCCTTTCTAGAGCTGTGAAAAATGAATCTGCATCTATTTATAGAAAAGCATTAGATAAAGATTTAGTTAGAGGTAGAAGTATTAATAAACTTATGATTGCTACAGTTTACATTGCATGTAGACAGTGTAGAGTGCCACGTACTTTAGATGAAATGGCTGAAGTTACTAGTGTTGATAAAAAGACTATTGGTAAAAATTACAGATTCTTATTAAGAGAATTAGGATTAAAATTACCTATTGTTTCTCCAACTGATTACATTCCAAGATTTGCAAGTAAATTAGCTTTATCTTCAAATGTTGAAGTTAAATCAATTGAAATTATTAATCAAGCAAAAGGTTTAGGATTAAGTTCAGGTAAAGACCCAGCAAGTATTGCAGCTACAGTATTATATGGGTCTGCTATCTTACTTGGAGAACGTAAAACCCAAACTGAAGTAGCAAGCACTCTTGGTGTAACTGAAGTTACAATTAGAAATAGATTAAAAGAATTAAATGCTGAATTAGACTTTATATAAGTTTAATTTAGTTTAATATTTAATTCTTTTTTATTATTTATTTTCTATGCCATTTTTAGACTATTTTTTTTAAATCTTATTTTTTATTATTTTTTATTATTTTTTTATTATTTTTTATTATTATTTATTTTTTACACCATTTTCTTAGATTTTTTTATTATTTTTTATTTACTTTCTATTTGAGTTTCTATTTGAGTCTCTGATTTATTTGATGAGCTTCTACTTAAAATTATTAATGCAGCTATTGTGATAATTACTCCACAAGTCATTAATAATGTAGGTATTTCTAAATAGAATATTGTTCCAAATACAAGAGCTGCTATTGGTTCTCCTGAGGATAAAATAACAGCTGTTCCTGCATCTAAATGATTTAAAGATATTGTTATAAGTATGTAAGGAAGAGCAAATGAAATTAATGAATGTAATAGTAAGTATAAAATATTGGGAATTGTATTTAAGGAAATGAAGTTATTAATTTGAGTGAAATTGGTAAATGGGATTGTTACTATTGTAATTATAATCAATGAATAAAATAATATAGTAAATGTATGTTTGCCTATATCAATTGATTTTCTTGATGAAACTGAATACATTGCCCAAAATATTGCAGCTCCAATTCCTGTAATGACTCCAATTAATGAAATATCAATGGAATTTTCTTCAATGAATCCAGTAACTAATGTGCAACCAATTAATACAAGGATTACAGATAATACTTTAACTGAACTTATCTTTTCACCAAATAAAAAATATTCAAATACTAATACAAATACTGGAGCAGTACTTAATAGGATAGCTGCAAGGGATAATGGAACTGTGTTAATAGATTGGTTATAACATAGATTTAATCCAAGAATAGATAATCCACAGATTATAAATAAAGAAATATCATGTTTATTTATTTTTAAGAAAGTTTTATCAGCTATTAAAATAGCTATTAAAAGGTAAATAATAGCTATTGAAAATCTTAAGAATAACAATGTGGTGGAATCTATTCCATTTTCAGTTAATGTTCGAACAAATATTCCAGTTGATCCAAACATTATTCCTGCAATTATTGGGAAAACTAAGTATATTTTCTTCATTATTTCACTTATTTTACTTTGAGCTCATTATATATTTCTATCTTATTTTATTAAATTTTATTCTTTATTTACTTAATTCTTATTAATTTTTCATTTTTCATTGTTTTTAAAATGAATGCATTTATATATTTTGTATGACAATTTAATAGTGTACAAAAGTAATTTGTGTATTACATCATTGTATTAATAATCTATTAAATTATATTGTAGGGATAAAGATGTCTAAAAAGATGGATAATAAAGAAAATGATGAACAAAAAAGCAATAATTATGAATTTGACAAATCTGGATTTAAATCTAATGATTATGAAGATGTAGAAGAGTTTAATATTTGGGATTTAGAACAGATTTTTAAAGATAGGGTAAAAGCATTACAAGATTTAAATAATGAATTTTGGGGAGCTTATGAAGAATCCAAAACAAGAGCTTCTGGAAGAAGAGCAGATAAAAAAGAAAGATTACAACCTTTAAGTGTTAGGGTAAAACCACATACTAAACGATTTTTAAAGGAAGAATCTCTACTTTCAGCAAGAGAAATCTTAGAAATTTATGAAGAATTTAATAATGCTAGTGAAGATTATATTAATTCATTAAAAAGAGATGAAATATTATTAAAAGAAGAGCTTGCTGAGATAGAGTTAAAATTACAAAATGCTAAAGAGTTTACAGAGAGATTAAATCATATTAAAGAGGCAAAAGAAAAAAGAAATGAAAAAATCAAGATAGATATTGAATAAATATTTGGATTGATTTTTTAAATAAATGTTTTATATATCTCTTTAATTTTATGTTATTTTATTTTTAGAATTAAATTTAGATGGTTAGTTATGATTATAGAAAAAGTTTCTAAAAATGATGAATGGGAAGATTATTATATAAAAAGTAAATCTTCTAATAAACATTATATAATCACTTTTGATATTTTAGAGGATACAGTTAGTTGTGATTGTGAAGATTTCAGATATCGTAAAGAAAACTTAAAGTTTGGCGGAGTTAAACTAAAAGATAGGGAAAGTCACTGTAAACACATAAAAAAGATTTTAAGAATAAGAAATGAGTTAATCTAAATAAGATTTTAAGAATAAGAACTGAATTAAGATAAAAAAGGATTAATAAGCAGTTTATTATTTTTTAATAGTTTTTAAATTTAGTTAATACTTTTATTATTTTTAATTCTCATTGTTATGAGATTCAATAAGTTCATTTAATTTTGTAATGATAGTATTTACGTCTATTTCTGATATTTTACTCATTTTAGAGATATCTACTTTTCTCATCATTACTTTTGCTATTGGTGTTTTTAGCATTTTAAATTTAGGACTTATTTTCACTAGTTCATCCTTAAGCCAAGGATATTCTTTTAAAATATCTGATAATTTAGTTTCTGATGTGATTTTTATCATTTAAATCATATTTATATTTTTAGAATTTATTCTTTTCTTATTCTTTTTTTATTCTACATTACTTTAACATCAGGATTTTTTTCTCCAAACTCTTCTTTTAATTTTTTACAAATTTCTTCACGTGGTTTAGATTGCTTTTCCATTTTTTTAATAGTTTTATATGCTTTAAATAATGTTGATGGTCCAATTTCAGAACTGAAATATCCTATTCCTTGATTCCATGCAAGTAATTCAAATACATCATCAAGAGCTGCAGAATTAAGTCCATTAATATATGCCTTAACAAGTTCTCTTGTTGCTTGACGCATTCTTCCGGCACCTACAGCATTTGTTAAAGATAAAAGAAGTCTAGTTTCATAAGATAGATATCTATTTTTATCACTCCAAGTTAAATCCCAGAATTGTACAGCTATTTCTCCTAAACTTTCATCAATAAGAGGCATATTTGTTAAAGCTACAGGTCTCATTGGAATATTTTTATCTTCTTTTTTTACTTCAATTCTATAAAAATATGCATGATATTCATGTTCATCTAATTTTTCTGTGTGATGTTCAAAACCAAAATCTTCCATTAGTTCATAAAGAGGTATTGGTTCAAAACTTTGTATTACTTCAAGTCCTTCCCCTTTAGATAATTGTTGGGATTGTTTTTTAAGACCTGGTAAAATGTTAGCTGATATTCCTCTAAGATCCATGGTTTTAAATTCATTTATTTTATCTTTCCAGTCTTCGTAAGCCATTTTTTAACCTTCTGAATATTTCATTAATTTTCATAATTTAATATTTGTTAATTTAATTCTTAGTAATTTAATATTTTAATAATTTAATTGAATGATTTATAATTAATAATTCTTTTTTATCTTAATTACAATAATTTAAATGTTTATTCTAATTTTAAATGAATGATTCTAGTTGTATTTAGTAAATCACCACTCCACATTAATATTTTAGTCATGAATTCTATTTTTTTAGATAGAATCTTACGAGCATCTATGAAAAATGGTCTCTGTTCAATAAGTGTACTATTAGTTTTTTTAGCAAATTCCTTTCCATCATTTACATAAAAATACATAATAGCAGATTCATTTCCTGTTTTTTGAACATATCTATTAGCAAACTTTAAACCATTTCTATTAGTAGCATCAAATATAATTTCTGCATTGTCAAAGTTTTCTTGTATAAGTTTTATTATTTTAATAATTTCTTCTTCATGGAAATATTGAAAAACACCAGAAGCAATTATTAAAGTAGGTTTAAATTTATCAATTCTTTCCATCCAACCTATTTTAAAGAGGTCTCCAGATATTAAAAATTCATTTTCATTTTCTCCAATTAAATCTCTTCTAAGCTTAATAACTTCAGGTAAATCAACTTCATAAAAAATAGAATCTTTCCTATCTAATCTAAAATAAGAAGTTTCAAGTCCAACTCCAAGATTAATTATATTAGATTCAGTATTTTTATTTATAAATTTTTGAGTAATTTCATCAAAATTGTAATATCTTGCAACAGATGCTAATAGGTGATATTCACTAGATTTTTCTTCAATTAATTTATTAGCTACTATATTTTCAAGTTTTAATGCTTCTTCATCATAAAAATATTCTGGAAACTTTTTTGAGATATTTATTCGTGCAGTTAATGGGATAAATAATGTATCTTCCACACCTTCATAATCCACCATATTTTCACCAAACATTTATTATTTTCTAAAAATTATCTAATAGTTAAAAATCATCTACATTTATTATAGGAACCCAATTTCCATAATCTACTTTATTGTTTTTATTTTTCATATTATCACAAAAATTTAACTAAAATTTAGGAATACCTAAAAATATATACTATATGATAATATGATATTTAAATATTTAAACTTTACTTAAATTTAAAAATTCAACTGGTTTTATAAAAACCTAATGAAATTTTATAATTGATTTTAAAAAAGGATTATAATTTAATTTTAATTTTCAAATTGTATGTGAAGTAAAAAAATAAAAAAATATAAAGTATATAAATACTCTATTCTTAATTTAAATAATTAAATTTATATTAATATTAGATTAAATATTTAATTTAATAGGTGCTTAAATGATAATGAATGAGTCTATAAAATTAAATTCAAGTTCTAATTTTCAAATAATAGATATTACAACTGATATTAGTCAGATTTTAAATCAAATAAATAAAGATAATCATAATAAAATAGATAATGGTATTGTAAATATCTTTACAAAACATTCTACAAGTGCTATTCTTGTAAATGAAAATGAAAAAGGGCTTTTAACTGATTTTGAAAAAGTTTTAAAAGATTTGGTTAAAGAAAAAAATAACTATAAACATGATTTTATGGATAATAATGCAGCATCTCATATAAGAGCATTTTTACTTAAATCATCTGAAACTATTCCAATAGTTGAGGGTAGATTAGATTTAGGGACTTGGCAATCAATATTCTTTATAGAATTAGATGGTCCTAGAACTAATAGAACAATTGATTTAACTTTCATAGGAGAATAATTAATTCTTTTTTATAATAATTATTTAATAATTATTTAATAATTATTTAATAATTTATTTAATTATTGAATTTAATTTATTTAATTAATTTATTTAGTTATTTAATATAACTTGGTGTTAAAATGGAACTTTTAAACAATCTTAATAAAGTACACACTACTGAAATGGGTGTAGGTAGAATTAAAAGAAATATTGGTGTAGAAGTAGAGGATATTGTAAAGTATTGTGTAGATAAGATAAAGCAAGATAATGCAGTTATAAAAAGAAAAGGTAAAAATTATTATGTAGGTGTTGATGGGATTATAATTACTGTAAATGCTTCAAGTTATACAATTATAACTGCTCATAAAGAAAAATAGTTTAAATTAGTAAATAATTAAAAATAGTTGAGATTATAAAGATTAAAAATAGTTAAAATAGAAAAAATAAGAAATAAATTATGGAAATTTAAAATAAAAAATAAAAAAGAAAAATTTCAAACTTTTTATTAAAGTTTGAATTCAATTTCAAATGCAATAACCGGATATTCTAATTCAAAGTTTTTAATAACTTCAGGAGCTATTTCACCAAAGAATCCAGTTATTTTACCATTTTTAGACTCACCAATAAAATCAGCTACTCTACCTGGGATAAAACTAGTATTAGTTGAATCGGATATTTTCATATTGTATCCTAAATTGGAAACAACACTTGATACAGTTGATTTTATTTCAGTAAAGTTAGCAGTAGAGTGACAAATCATACCAGCTAATTTTTTAACTTGCTTGGTTTTATTAAATGAATTATCATCCATGTATAAAACATCACCAATTTCAAAGATTTTTTGTGGAAGATCCTCATGTTTATTGTCTTCTAAAAATTCCATTAGGCTATTAAGTAAACTTGTTCTAATCATGGTTCCACTAATAGTAATTGGCTTTGCAACTTGAACATGATCAATTTCTTTTTGGTTCATCTTTTTATATTGGCCCATCTCACTTGTTAACATTAGGCTCATTACTTCTTGAAAGCCTAATCCAATCATAAGTTCTCTAATGACCTTTTCACCTTTAAACCAATTATTTTCACTTGCCACAGTTACAATATCTGGTAATTTTGCTTCAACTGCATTAATATGATATTGGATAGTAATATTTTCAATAATATCTACTTCGTGTAAGATATCAACTCTATAAGGTGGAATAATTACTTCTAATTCTTTTTCATTAAGTATATTAGCATCAAATCTTGCTTTTTCAAGTAATTCTTTAATATCTTCAGAACTTAAATTAGTGCCGCCAATTAATTCATTAGTTAAATCAACATGAACATTTCTGACTTTTGGAGTAAAATCAGGAGTGGTTATGGTTTCATTTTCATATTCAAGTTCCATAGATTTGATTTTTCCTCCAACTTCAGCAAAGGATGCACATATTATGTTCAATGATTGTTCAACTGCTTTCTCATCAGTTCCAGTTACATCTACAATGATATTTACAGTATCTTCTTTAAGTTTAGTTAATTCTCCGTTGATGATTGGAGGCATGGATAAAACTTGGTTATCCTTATCAATGATAAGGGGGTACTTATCGAATTTGTCAATCAAATGAGCATATTTTTCTCCAGTTTTATGATTGCTTAATATTTCTTCTGGAGTCATTTCTTCATCAGATTCAAGAGGAAGAAAGGATGGTTCATCCTTTGGAGTTGCAATGTATTTGTATGGTCCACTTATAACATCTGCATTATGAACACCAATAGCTACTTTTTTACGATTTCTTCCAATTACCCAATGTAAGTTTTCTTGAAAGTCCATAATGTATTTAATTTTATCTCCTGTGAAGTCTACACCTTCAATTTTTGCAAATTTAATGTAGGGGCGAATTTCTGCAAGTTCTGGACTTACATAAACCTTCTCACCAGATGGTTCAATTTCATATTTTGGAAGTCCAGTTTCTAATCCTAAAAATCCCTTAAATGATCTTGCTACTCCTTCAACAGATAAATTATCTGGACGATTAGGGAAGAATTCTACTTTAATTTCTTCATCATCATAATCTTCAATATCACTTGCCATCATAGGTAAGGTATTAATAAGTTCATCTTTTTCCATATCAATACCTAAATCTTTTAAATCTTTGTATTTAAATGTAATTACAGGCATTTATTATCTCCTAATACAGTTTAATAATTTTATAAGTTTTATTTTTTAATTTTAGTTTATTGTTAATTTTAGTTAAAATTTAAATTAATTTAAATTAATTTAATTAATTTAATTAGTTTTTATCAATTATTTAATATTTTTAATTAACATAGAGTAATATATTTAAAATGATTAATTAAAAAAATAAGTAAATTATTCTCTATAAGCCAAATACAGCCATAAAGAATAAACATTCAATAACAAAGTGTAATGCTCTATGAGGTAACCATGGTATATGTCTTATAACAATTGAATGGCTTACATCTAATAGGAAATGTATTAAAGCTGCCAAAAATCCTACTTTAAATGAAAAGAATACACATGATACAAAAATAAAATGGAAAAGTGCTTCTAAAGCTTCATGAACAATCCAAGTTTCCATTACAGAATCTAATGCACTACTAATAAGACCTCCAAGTATTATGTAAAAGTCTCTAACATAATCCCAAACTATTCTGCTATGAACTTCATCACTTATAGCAAGTACAATAGCTACATAAAACCATAATAGTTGCATTTTGTCACCTCGTAAAAGTTAATTTTAAATTTTTTATAGTTTTATTCTAGTTAAAATCTAGTTTTAAATTTTTTATAGTTTTATTCTAGTTAAAATCTAGTTTTAAATTTTTTATAGTTTAATTCTAGTTAAAATCTAGTTTTAAATTTTTTATATTTTAAATTTAGAATAATAAAATTTAATTATATACTATGTTTGCTTTTGTTTATTATTTATTATATAATTATTGTTTTTTTATAAGTTTGACTCTTTCAAAAACTTTGTTGATGAACTTGGTTAAATTTTCATTACAAATCAAATCTCTGTGATAGATTCTCTTTAAAACACCACGAATAGTCTTAAAAGTTCTTTTTCTTGATTTGGGCATAGTTTCTCTGAAAGGCATTTTCGAGTTTTTAGTTCTAATCTCAATTTTCTTATCTTAAATGATAAATAAAGCTTTTATAACTAGGAACAATAGATTTTCTTATAAATTTCATAAAATAAGATTTATGAAATTCATTTTTTTACGATAAATTAAACCTTGTAATTCTCTTTCAGATTCATAATAATACATTTAAATCAAACAAACCTTTAATCATTTTATCCTAAGAATATTTTTATTCAAGAGAATTTTTTATTTTTTTATTTAAAAAGCTTTAATAATTGTTTTTTTTAATTAGATTGGCTTATTCTACTTTATATTTTATTTATTTGATTTAAATTTTATCATATTTTGATAAAATAATTATAAATTATTCTTTATTGGTATAATAAAGAGTTATTTGATGGTTTAAATTATTATTATTCAAATAAAGGTATTTTTAGATTTAACTCAATATTTTTGATTATTTTCATTTAAACATTATATTTACTTATTTTTTTATTAATTGGATTATTGTAATGTTATATATTCACCTATAAAAGATTTTTATCCATTTTATATAAATTTTTTTAAAGGAAAGATTTATATTAAATAATTTAGTTAAGATTATATAACATTAAAAAGAATTTTTTAGTTTAGATGAGTTATTTAGTTTAATGGAATAAATAAGTTATAAGTTCTAAACTTATTTCATTCTTAATAAATTCATCATAAATTTATAAATTAAATTTGTTTATAAATTATAATCATTTAATTAATTAATATTATTTATTAAAAAATTTAGTTAAGATAATATTGTAATATTAATTTATTTTTTTTTAATGTATTGAGGAATGTATTGAGGTGAAAATATTTCGAAGAAAAATAAAACATTAGTTCTATTGATTTTTTCATTGTTTATTATTACAATGGCATCAGTATCTGCAAGTGATGTTAGTGATATTTCAAATAATCAAACAGATATTTATTCAAGTCATGATTTATCTAATTCTATAAATTCTGATGATTCTGCTTCTAGCATGGAAAAGTCTGATTTGGATAATATTATCAGTAGTACTGAGAATTCTATAAATTCTGATGATTCTGATTCTGAACTAAGTTCTTCTAGTGAAGATAGTATTAGTAATAAAGATTCTAATTCCAAAATTAGTTCTAGTTCTGAAAATATCATTGTAAGTTCTTCTGATAAAGAAATTTTATCAAATTCAAGTAATTCTGGTGATAATTCAGCTAGTCTTTATGCAGAAGTATATGAAACTACTAAAGCAGAATATAAGGCTGTTACAAAGGAATATACAGCTGGAAATATAATTTATGAAGTTAAAGCATATGATATAGTCAACTATAATGGAACAAAATATAAATCTCCTTTGTATAATCAAAAAATTAATTTAAGAGTTTATACTGGTACTAGTTATAAAAATTATCATGCTTATGTTGATAATGATGGTGTAGCTTCATTCAAAATACCTAAACTAGCTCGTGGTAGTCATAAAGTTGAAATTTATATTTCTTCTAAAAAGAGAGGCACATCCTATATTAAAGTTATTAAAGCAAGTACTAAAGTAACTGCTCCATCTAAAACAGTTAAACTTAAAAGAAATAGTTATTTTTATGTAACTGTTAAGGATAGTTCTAATAATGCTATAAAAAGTCTTAAACTTAAAGCTAAGGTTTACACAGGTAAAAAATATAAGGCTTATACTATTAAAACTAATTCAACAGGGGTGGCTAAACTTGAAACTAAAGATTTTGGCTTAGGTACTCATAAAGTGATTATTGGTTCCGGAAATAACAATTATACTGTTAAAGAAAATTCTAAGATTATAGTTAAAAGATCTGTTCCTATAAATAATAAACTTAAAGTTTCTTCACCAAATAAATCTGTAATTTATAAGAAAGGTCATTATTTTTATGTAACTGTTAAAAAAAGTACTAAAGCCGTTAAAAGTCTTAAACTTAAAGTTAAGGTTTATACAGGTAAGAAATATAAGACTTATACTATTAAAACTAATTCTAAAGGTCAAGCTAAGTTAAAGACAAATCAATTTGCTTTAGGTACTCATAAAGTAGTTATTCAATCAACTAAAAAAGGTTACAAATTTACTAAAAATTCTAAAATCATAGTTAAAAAAGATACCGTCTCTAATTCAACAAAACCAGCAACTTTAGTATCTCTACATCATTATGAGAGGAATAATGGGACTTATTATGCATTATTGCGTTGGAATTCTAAAAAGGGTGTTAATTATCAAGTTTTAAGAAATGATGCAAATGGTTTTGAAGTAATTTCTGTGGTTAAAGCGAATTCTACAAAAACATCATTTTCTCAAAAAGTTGATAAAGGTAAGTTATATACCTATTCCGTTAGAGAGATAATAGAAAAAGGTAGTAAAGAAAAAATATATGGGCCTTATGATCGAGTTGGTTTGAAGCTACTTACTAATCCTAAGGTTAATGTTGATTTTCAGAATTTAAAAGCTAATGTTGGTTGGACTAAAGTTCCTAATGCAACAAAATACAGAGTATTTAGAAAAATTGGCAGAGGTGGAGAATACAAATGCATTGCTATTGTTGATGGAAAAAAGTCAAATTACACTGATCATTATTATAAATCTAAAGGAGAATTAGTATCATTAATGAGTAATACATTTATTGATTCCAGTTATAATGATTTGTTTTATACTGTTCGTGCATGTAATGTTAAAACAGCAAATGGTGTTAAAAAAACTAGTTTTGGTTTGTATTTATTAGATGGGGATTTCCATCTAGAGGCTCCTTCAATAGTTTCTCTTCAGAATAATGAAATCAAATGGGGTAAAGTACCAAATGCTGATGGTTATTTAATACTTAAAAGAAATAGTTCTGAAAATGAATGGGAGAAAATTGCACAAGCTAAATCAACAGGAACAATGGTTCAATCTTTAGATATAGGTGAAATTGATAATTCTTCATATTATACTGTACAAGCATATGCTCTTAAAAATGGACTAACTGTTTACAGTAAATATGATGAGGGTTTCACTCGTATAAACTTCAAAGAAGAACATGCATTACAAAAAATATTATTCATTGGAGATAGTATTACCTATGGTTCACCTTATAAAGATGTTTTAACTAGACATATTTTTTCTATTCCTAATAGAGTAGCACAATTACTGGGATGTAATTTTTACAATCCATCTATTCCAGGTTCAACTTACCATGATTTAGGTCAGTATGAAAATGGATCAAATATTGAAAATACTAACTATTATAGATATCGTATTACTAGAGAAGTTGTAGATCCAATATCTGTAGGAGAACTTCCAGCTAATTGGGAGGATCTTGATACTGCAAAAAATAGTGAAGGTGTAACAAATACTTCTATTGAAGATTATAATATTGTTGTATTAGCAGCTGGAACCAATGATTATCTTGATAATAGTGTATTAGGATCCAAGGATAGTAATGACACTTTTACTTTCAATGGTGCATTAAATCATATTTTAGGAAAAATAGAAGAAGCTAGTATTAAACGTATTGGTGAAGGAAAAGAAGCTATTAAAGTAATATTTGTTGATTTGTATTATTCTGATCGTACTTATGTTCTTAAAGAAATACATAATAGGGATACAACTCCAAATAAAATTGGTTTGTTATTAACTGATTATCAAAAGGCATTAGATGGACAACTTGAAAAATGGAATAGTAGTGAATATTTATCTTTCTATAATTTTAAGACAAGAGACTACAACATTGTTAATTCAGATAATTGTCCATATGTTTCATCAGATAATTTACATTTCACAAAATTCACTTATGGTCAGTATGGTAATGTTTTTGCACAATTCCTTGTAGATAAGGTTTTCTAGAATAGCTTAGTAAAATTTAATTGATATATTTTGAGGATGTAGAAATACTAGATCTTTATTTTTTATTTTTATTTTTTATTTTTATTTTTTCAATTTATTTTTTTAGTTCTTTTTTAGTATTTTTTTATTCTATTTTTTGTTGTTTATTATTATTTTTTCAATTTATTTTTTTTAGTATTTTTTTATTCTATTTTTGTTGTTTATTATTATTTTTTCAGTAATTTTTTCTATCTTTTTTTCTAATTTATTTAATTTTATAATAATATTTAATAAATACTTTATATAAATATTAAACTAGGATGTTTTATTTATTGAAATTATTTAATTTTATTAGATTTTTAATATGATGTTAAATTTGCTTTTAATTAATAATTAATTTTTAATTTTCAATAAATACATTTTTAATAATTATTTTTATTATTCATTATATTTGGAGGAATATTTTGACAAATAAGGAAATTCCTAAAGATTATGACCATAAAAACGAAGAAAAATGGCAGGAAAAATGGGAAGAAGATGAAATTTATAAATTTATAGGTGATGGAACAAAACCAAGATATATTATAGATACTCCACCACCTTATCCAACTGGATTACTTCATATGGGTCACATTTTAAACTGGGCTTATATGGATTTTAATGCAAGATACAGAAGAGAAAAAGGTATGGATGTATTATTCCCACAGGGATGGGATTGTCATGGCCTTCCCACTGAAGTAAAAGTAGAAGAAACTCATAATATCAAGAAAAATGATGTTACAAGGGCGGAATTCAGAGATATGTGTACTGATTTGACATCACATAATATTGAAGTTATGAGGGGACAAATGAGAGCTGTTGGCTTTTCACAAGATTGGAGTAGGGAATATATCACTATGACTCCAGAGTATAGAAGAAGAACCCAGTTATCCTTTTTAAAAATGTATAATCAAGGGTTAATTTACCAAGGTATTCACCCTGTAAACTGGTGTCCTAGATGTGAAACAGCTATTGCTTTTGCTGAAGTAGAATATAGCAACAACAACACTTTCTTAAATTATGTAAACTTTCCACCTGCAGATGTTCCAGAGGAAGTGCTTGTGAATGTGGATGGTAATTCTTATGTAAGATATGATGATTATTCAGACAAAGCAGATGCTTCTGTACCTGGTGTATTAATTGCTACCACTCGTCCTGAACTTATGTCTGCTTGTGTAGCAGTGGTAGTTCACCCTGATGATGAAAGGTATAACTCTCTTTTAGGTAAATATGTAGAAGTACCTTTATCTGGTCAAAAAGTTAAAATTATTGCTGATGAAGAAGTAGATATGGAATATGGTACTGGTGCAGTAATGATTTGTACTTTTGGAGATAAAACCGATGTTGCTTGGGTAAATAAACATGATTTGGATGTTATTGAAGCCATATCTGAAGAAGGTATCTTAACTGAAGCTGCAGGTAGATATGAAGGTATGGAGTTACAGGATGCAAAAAAACAAACCATAGAAGATTTAAAATCTGAAGGTTACTTAACTAAGCAAGAAGAAGTAGATCAAAATCTAGGGCAATGTTGGAGATGTAAAACTCCTATTGAAATTTTAGTTAAAAAACAATGGTTTGTAGCTGTAACTAAAATGATTGATGAAAGTAAAAAAGCTTCAAATGAAATGCACTGGGTTCCAGAACACATGGAAAGCCGTTTATTAAACTGGGCAGATTCTATGGAATGGGATTGGTGTATTTCAAGACAAAGATTATTTGCAACTCCCATACCTGTTTGGTATTGTAAAGACTGTGGTAAAGTTATTTTGCCAAAAGAAGAACAATTACCAATTGATCCTACTGTAGATAAACCACTTGAACCTTGTGAATGTGGTTGCAGTGAATTTATTGGTGAAGAGGATGTATTAGATACTTGGATGGATAGTTCTATTTCTCCACTATCTGTTGCAGACTGGCCAAATCCTGGTTGGGAGAATATTTTCCCATCAAATATTCGTCCACAAGGGCATGACATTATTAGGACTTGGGCATTTTATACAACCCTTAGATGTTTAGCTTTAACTGGCCTAAAACCATTTGATGAGATTGTAATTAATGGTATGGTCTTTGGTGAAGATGGTTACAAAATGAGTAAATCTCGTGGAAATGTAACTGGCCCTGAAGAAGTTATTGCTGAATATGGTGCTGACTCATTAAGATTATGGGCTGCAAACAGTGTTCCTGGTTCTGATGTAGCATTTGATTGGAAAAATATCAAACATGGTTACAAATTTATTAGAAAATTCTGGAATGCATTTAGATTTATTAGTATGCACATCTTTGATGATGAATCTGAAGAAGCTTTAAAAGGAGATATTGATGCAATTAAAGCTAATTTAAACCCAATGGATACTTGGATTTTTGCAAAATTAAATAAAGTTAATAAAATTGTAGATCAAGCATTCTTTGATTATAATTATGCTACTGTAATTAATACTATTGAACAATTTATTTGGCATGATTTCTGTGATGAATATATTGAAGCAGTAAAATACAGGTTATACAATGATGATATTGAGGATACATCAAGAATTGCAGCAAAATATACTTTAAGAACTGTGATTGAAGACTCTTTAAAATTGCTTGCTCCAATTGCACCTTTCTTTGCTGAAGAAGTTTATCAATACTTTGCTAATGAGGACAGTATTCACAATGCCCTTTGGCCTGAAATTGACCCTAACTTAGATTCTACTAAAGTAGAAGAAGATGGTGATTTAGTTATTGAATTAATTGGTGAAGTTAGAAGATTTAAATCTGCTTCTAAAATCCCATTAAATGTACCAGTAGCTAATGTGAATGTTTATCTGAATGAAAAAACTCAAGACTTAAAAGATGTATTTGAGTTTTATGCAGATGATATTAAAAGTACTTTAAAAATCCAAGATTTCCAAATAGATAGTGGTAAACCTGAAGTTTATGAGAAAGTTATTGAAATTGAACCAGACATGAGTAAAATTGGGCCAAGCTTTAAAAAGAATGCAGGCCAAGTTATAGAATTTATTAAGTCAACTAATTGTGATGATATAGCTAGACAATTAGAAGAAAAAGGGGAAATAGCTATTGCTGATGGGGTAATTACTGAAGATTTCTTAAATATGAAAAAAGAAATCGTAGGTGCAAGTGGTAAGAAAGTTGATATTTTACAATCTGAAAAACTTGGTATAATTGTAGAAGTAATTAGATAAATTAATTTCATGAAAAGTTTTATACTTTTCATTAACTATTTTTTTAATATCTTTTTAACATCATTTTAATATCTTTTTTAATATTTTTTTTAATATCTTTTTAATATTTTTTTATTTTTTATTTATTTTTACTTTATTATAAAATGATTAGGGGTAAAATATGAAAGGAATTATTGGTGCGATTGCAGGGGATATCATTGGATCTACTTATGAGTTTCATCCAATTAAAACTAAAGAATTTCCTCTTTTTAATAAAAAATCTACATTTACAGATGACACTATTATGACACTTGCTGTAGCTAAATGGTTAATTAATGATAAAAGTTCTAAAAATGAGTTAATTAAACAATTACAATACTTTGGAAATAAATATCCTCATGGTAGCTATGGAAGAATGTTTAAACAATGGTTAAAAACTGAAAGTCCTTTAGCTTATGGAAGTTGGGGAAATGGTTCTGCTATGAGAGTATCTCCAGTTGGATGGGCTGGAGAAAGTTTAGAAGAAGTTCAAGATTTAGCAAGAATTTCAGCTGAAGTAAGTCATAATCATCCAGAAGGAATTAAAGGAGCATTAGCTACTGCAGATGCGGTTTATTTAGCAAGACTTGCTAGTTCAAAAGAAGAAATTAGAAATCATATTGAGATAAGATATGAATATGATTTGTCTAGAACTTTAGATGAAATTAGGCCAATCTATAAGTTTGATGTTTCTTGTGCAGGTTGTGTACCTGAGGCTATTATTTGTTTTTTAGAAGCTAAAGATTATGAGGACACAATTAGAAATACAGTTTCTTTAGGTGGAGATGCAGATACTCAAGCAGCTATTGCAGGAGCTATTGCCGCTGCATACTGGGAAGTTCCAAGAGACATCCATTATAAAGCAATTAATAGATTGGATTATAGGCTTTTAAAAGTTTTAATTGAATTTGAAGATAAATTTTTATAAATAACTTTCTTATTTCCTTTTTAATTTTTTATTTCTTATCTTATTTTTTTACTTATATTATTTCTTTAGTTATATTATTCCATTACTTATATTATTTCTTTACTTATATTTCTTTAAACTATTTTATTTATTTTAGATAAGTTTATTATTTATTTTAATCATATAATTCTATAAGAAATATTTAGTAAATTAATGATTAATATTATTGTTAATTAATCAAAGGATTGTAATAAATGAATCTTAAAATAAAAAACTTTAAAGAGATTAAAGGAACTGTTAAAGCTCCTTCTTCTAAAAGTTATAGTCATAGAGCAGTTATTCTTGCATCTCTTTCTGAAGGAAAATCTAAGTTATTTGATGTTTTATATTCAGAAGATGTTTTATCAACTATAAGAGCATGTCAAGCTCTTGGTGCTAAAATAGATAAAAAGAAAGAAATTATCTTAAAAGGAGATAAAAGTCAAACTATGAGCTATTTAGAACTAGAGGGCACTGGTGGAAAATTACATAACACTAGTCAAGATATGATTGATCTTAGAAACTCTGGAACTACACTAAGAATTATGACAAGTCTAGCAGCATTATCTGATAATGAAGTAATTTTTACAGGTGATGATTCACTTAAAACAAGACCTATGGGTGCTCTTTTAGATGCTTTAGAATCTTTAGGTGTTAAAATAGAATCTTTAAATGATAATAATAAAGCTCCACTTAAGATTTATCCAGGATATGCTGGTGGTGAGGCAGATATTTTAGGAAGTATTAGTTCTCAATTTATATCCTCTATTCTTATTTCAGCTCCTTTATCTGAAAAAGGTGTAGAACTTGAAGTTTATCCAGAATTTGTATCAAAACCTTATGTTGATATGACTATTTCTATTTTAGAAAAATTTGGAATAGCTATTGAAGAAGAGAGATATCAATTTCATGAAACTTGTAAAAAAGAACATACTGAATGTTTAGGAGTTAAATTTAATATAAAGCCACAAAAATACATTGCTTCTGATTATATTGTTGAAGGAGATTATTCCTCAGCTTCTTACTTACTTGCAGCTGTAGCTATTGCTGGTGGTGAGCTAAGAGTTCAAAATTTATTCAGTGATTCTAAACAAGGTGATAAATTTATTCTTGATATTTTAGATGAGATGGGTGCAGATATTATTACATTTGATGATTACCTTACAATTAAATCAGATGGTAAATTAAAAGGAATTGATGTTAATTTAGCAAATGCTCCAGACTTATTAGTTACTGTAGCTATTTTAGGGGCAGTTGCAGAAGGTAAAACAACTATAACTGGTGTAAAACATGGTAGATTAAAAGAAACTGATAGAATTGATACTACCTGTAGAGAACTAGAAAAATTAGATTGTAAACTTGAAGAATTTGAAGATGGAATGACAATTTATGGTCAAACTATTTCAGATGGTATAGTAGAGTCTCACGGTGACCATAGATTAGCTATGGCATTTTCATTACTTGGATTAAAACATGATGTTGAAGTAGAAAATGGAGAATGCTTTGATGTATCATTCCCTAATTTCATTGAACTTATGGATGAAATTGGTATAGAATTAGAGCTTAAATAATTTTTATGATATTTTCTTATTAATATTATTGTTTTATAATAATTATTTTATATGATTATTTTATAATTATTTTATATTATTATTTTATAATTATTTTATATTATTATTCTATAATTATTTTATATTATTATTCTATAATTATTTTATATTGCTATTGTAAATTTATTATAATCATTATACTTGGAGATTGTAAAAATGAATGATGAAGAAAGAATTAGAGAGATTTTTAAAAGATTAAATGAGATTTACACTATCCGTACTTTTCATGACAATGATCCTTATAAAGTATTAATTAGAACAATTTTATCTCAAAGAACAAGGGATGAAAATACAGATCAAGCTGCAAATGCTTTATTTGACAAGTATCCGGATATTTATGCAGTAGCTGATGCTCCAGTTGAACATGTACAAGAATTAATAAGGCCTGCAGGATTTTATAGAGTTAAGGCAGCACGTATTTTAGAAGTTTCAAGAATATTAATAGACCAATATGGTGGAGAAGTTCCAAGAGAAATAGATGAAATGCTTAAACTTCCAGGTGTAGGTAGGAAAACAGCTAATTGTGTAATTGTATTTGCGTTCCAAGATGCAGCTATTCCAGTAGATACTCATGTCCATAGAATATCTAATAGGTGGGGAATTGCTGATACAAAAGAACCTGAAGAAACTGAAGTAGTTTTAACTGAAAAAGTACCTAAAGAGCTTTGGGTAGATTTAAATGATTTGATGGTTCAGTTTGGCCAGACTATTTGTCGTCCAATAGGCCCCCAATGTGATAAATGCCCACTTACAGACCTTTGTGATTATCTAAGTAAGTTAGAATAAATACATTAAACTACTCTTCCAATAAGATTATATTTTTAGGATCTATTTTTAAATACTTGGGAATCACAAATTCATGCTCATGAATCTGTTTGTCAATTTTCCACCATAAACCATTTGCTAAGGTTATTTCCCATTCAAAAGGCATTTCTAATTTTGTTGAATTTTCAGTATCAATCGCATTAACATCATCTTTTTCAGCAGGAGAAAAATCATGTGCTCTTATTCCAATATGAGTAATATTAGGTGAAATCTTTTCAGATACTTCGAATATAAGTCCCCAATCTAAAGATTTAAGGTGATGCTCATCTATAACTTCGATTTTAGAAATATTTTTACATCCTGTAAGTCTAGCAACTTGAACTTTTTTTGGATTCTCAAATACTTCATGAGTATCTCCTTTTGCAATGATTTTACCTTTATCTAATATTAAAAGTTCATCACAAAACTGGAATGCTTCGTCACGATCATGGGTAACCAGGATAGAAAATCCATCGAAATCTTTCAGTGAATTAACGAGTTCAATACGTAATTGTTCTTTTAAGAAAGCATCCATAGCACTAAAGGGTTCATCTAACAATATAACATCAGGGCCATAAGCTAAGATACGAGCTAAGGCTACTCTTTGCTGCTGACCTCCAGACAATTGTCGAGGATATCTTTTTTCTAAGCCATCTAAATGAAAACGTTTAATCATCTCAGATAGACTTTTCTCATTATAATCTTTAGACAAACCAATAGCAATATTTTCTTCAACAGTCATATTAGGAAATAAAGCATAATTCTGAAATAAGTAACCTACATTTCTACTTTGAGGTTTTAAATTAATTTTTTTATTAGAATCGAAATAAATAGTTTCTTCCTTAGTAATTAAACTTATAGCACCATTATCTGGAGTTACAATACCTGTAATCGATTTCAATGTCATACTTTTACCACAACCGGAAGGACCGAGAATTCCCAAACGCCCTTTTTTCAATTTAAAATCAATATCCAAGTCAAATTCTTTAAGCTTCTTTTGGATATTTATTTTTAACAATTTATCACTCATAATCCTCCCTCTTAACATATAAAAATAACAATTTATTGAAATCCTTTTTTACTTAAAATTGCACACTGGCCAAAATTTTTAAATTACTCTAAATTAAATATAAAATTCTAAAAATACTTTAAATTTAGTTTAACTTAAAATATTATTTTAAAATTAAAAAATAAGAAACATTAAACTATATCTATTAAAAATAGAAATAAATATTATTATAAAATTTAAAATATTAATTTCCCAATCTTATTTTGCTCATCCATTACAATTAAATCTTTCGGATTTTAAATTAGAAAATCCGGAAAATCTTGCATTGAAAAATAATCAAAGGTCCAAAAATGAATTTAACAAGAATAAATTAGAATTTTTTATAAACTAAATTCACAATATTGTCTAAAAACTTATTTAAATCTAAAATAGAATAACCAATAAAATAAAAAAATATATTTCTATTATCATCATATAGTAAATTATTTCCATTGTTTTTCTTTACGTATAGAAACAAAATCCATAATAAAAATAGCTATAAATGATATGATAACAATGACTATTACATAATTAAAAGCATCTCCCATATTACCAGCAGCTACTTCAGAGTAAACAGCCATAGGGAGAGTTCTGGTTTCTCCGGCAATATTACCTGCAAGCATAGCTGTAGCACCAAATTCACCTAAACCACGGGCATAAGCAAGAATTCCACCACTAATAATTCCAGGTAATGCATTTGCAAATAAAACTTTCCAGAAAATTTTCCACTCTGACATACCTAATGTACGGCCAGCATCTAATAGGTTAGAGTCAACTTGTTCAAATGCACCTCTAGCAGAACGATACATTAAAGGAAAAGACATGACTACTGCAGCAATAACAGTTGCAGGCCATGAAAAAGCTATTTTCACAGTAAAAAAGTCTATAAAAAACTTACCTATTGGTCCTCTAACACCAAAAATATACAATAAGAAGAATCCTACTACTGTAGGAGGTAATACAATTGGAAGTGTAAAAATACCATCAAGTACAATTTTTGTTGTGTCATTTTTAATCTTAACAATACCCCAAGCAACAATCAAACCTAAGAAAAAGGTTATAAAAATTGACAAACTTGCAGTTTTCATTGAGATTAAAATAGGGGACCAATCCATCATGTCTTTATCTCCTTTAACATTATTAACTATTCACATGAATAATACAATATTAAATCTATTCATGAATAGTAAAACCATATTTAACAAATATATCTTTAGCTTCTTTAGTTTGTAAGAATTCAACGAATGCTTTTGCAGCATCTGGATCTTTTGAATCTTTAAGTACAGCTACAGGATAAATGACAGGGGTTTTTAAAGCATCCTCAGGAGCTTCACAAACTACTTTAACCTCATCAGTAGATTTAGCATCAGTAGAGTATACAATACCACATTCAGCAGATCCTTGAGCTACTTGGTTTAATACAGCAGTTACATCAGTACCTAAAGATAATTTAGGTTTAACATCATCCCAGATACCAAGGTTGGTTAATGCTTCTTTAGCATATTGTCCTGCAGGTACAGATTCAGGGTCACCAATAGCAATGTGGCCCTTTACATTTTTTAAATCATTGAATGAAGATATATTAGAACTTGAGTCCTTAGGTACAATTAAAACAACTTTATTTTCTAAAAATTGCACATTGGTACTATTATCAATTAAACCTTCATCAGCTAAAGCGTCCATCTGTTTATTAGCAGCAGACATGAATACATCTGCTTCTAAACCATTTTCAATTTGAGATTGCAAATCCCCACTTGAAGCATAAGTAGGAGTAACTTTTACACCGGGATATTTTTCTTCAAACATAGGAATTAAATCATTATCATAAGCATTTTTTAAACTAGCTGCTGCAGCTAAATTAATTTCTTGTCCATCTAAGTTAGTGCTGGTAGTTTCTAATGAACCAGTAGCCCATAAACCTACACCAACAACCACTAATATAGCTATAGCAGCAATAATTATCTTTTTATTAGATTTCATAGTTATCCTCCTTTTTGAATAATTTATATAAAAAAACACTATCAGATATCAAATATAATAATCAAAGATTAATAAAAAGGCAATTACGAATAAGTTTATTCTGCACATCAACTGACTAGAGATGTTTCATCAATATTTTAAGCTAGATTTGCATCGCTAGTGAAACTGCAGATAATAAAATTACAGCAATCAAAAATAAGATTAAATAACTAATTTTTATTCAATTTCATAATATCTTTCAATCATTCCTTTCCAAATCTTAAATTATAATTTAATTATCATGATTAGTAATTATAATTTATTAATAGGGATATATAAATATTTTCATATCGGATTAAAGGCTATTTCAAAGACTTTTGGGATTTTTTATGTTTCATTTTTTTCATCTTTCAATGATTTAGTTTTAGAATGAATCTTTTTAAAAGTCCTAGTTCTATTTTATTGGCATTTATATACTTTGGAAATATTTTTTTGGAAGATATTTTCAATTTTATTGTTTGTTTATGAAATATTCCTGTTTTTAAAGGTCTGTAGTTAATTTTTTAAACTAAGGAAAGATGAACTTTTAAAAAAATTTCGTCAGTGAACTTATTTTTTGGCTAATTTTTACTCATTAGTTCATATCGCATTTTTTCAGTATTTATTAAAAGAAAATATACTCTAAAATCAGTTGAAATGACCCTTTATTTGGATGTATTTTTATAATCAATACTAGTATCATGGGGATTTTAGTTAAAAACAGCTATATAACAATTATCAGAAAACTAAAATGGTCACATTCTTAAAATTTTTGAAATTGTTGGAAAAATGAATTCTTAATCTTTGTATGGATATTGGAAATTGTTGGAAAAAAAGAATTTAATATATTAATTGATATTTTATGATAGAATTAAACTAATTTTGTTTGGCTTGTTTTATCAAGTGAAATTATAGGACTATCCCTCACTACTTTTTTACCTTGAATCAGTAGCCCATCTAATTCAAGAAGTGTTTTTTTAGATTCAAGTCCTCCTGCAAACCCATTAAAACCACCAATTGTTTTATCTGCTTTTATAGTTCTATGGCAGGGAATAATGATTGGGAAAGGATTTTTAGCAAGTGCAGTACCGACTGCCCTATAAGCTTTAGGGCTACCAATTGCTTTTGCTATATCTTTATATGTATTTACAGTTCCTTTTTTACTATTAAATTCAGTTTCTAATACTTTTCTTTGAAATGGTTTTAACTTATCTAAATTAAGATCTTCTAATGAAAATTTATACTTTTTTTCATTAAAATAGTTATCAATCTCTTTTAATAGATTATTTAATCTCTTAGATTTTTTATTAATAGCTAATTCTCCTTCTTTTTCATATTTTTCTTTAGCTATTTGAGATGATGTTTTATTTGGATTGGAAATTATTATTTCTTCAATTTGAAATCGTGGTTTTCTCCTCCAGATAATTGTTATTTCTCCAATTGGGCTTGAATTAATTATGTGTTTAAAGAGAGTCATTTTATCATCTTTTTTAAGATTTTTTTTTTATTGTTCTTTTTATTTTAGTTTATAGTTTATTATATTTATTATAATAAATTATTTTATTATAATTAATTATTTCATTATAATTGATTATTTATTATATTTAATACGTTTATTATAATATTAGTTATTATTTTTTAATTATTTATTTTTGCTGAAATTTAGAATATCTATAGAAATATTTATATATCATCATTTAATAATTATTATATAACAATCGTTATATTTTTAATTTTGTTAAAATTTTAAATAAAATAAATTATTAAATAGATATATTATAATAAAATATTAATTTTCAATTGACTTTTAGAAAGGATTTTAGCGATAATTTATTTTTTATATTATTTTTAATGATTTTAAATATATTTTTTTTAATGATTTTAAAACTTGATATTAATTCAGATTAAAATTTTATAGATGTGTTATTATGGTAAATATTCCTAAGATAAAAAGAGGCATAGCTAAGGATATGACAGAAGCTATTGGAAATACACCTCTTGTAAGATTAAACAAATTAACAAAAGGATTAGAAGCTGATGTTTTAGTAAAATTAGAGTCTTTTAATCCAGTAAGTAGTATAAAAGATCGTGTTGCAGTTAATTTAATTGAAACTGCAGAAAAAGATGGATTACTTAAAGAAGATTCTGTAATTATTGAACCAACAAGTGGTAATACTGGTATTGGTCTTGCTTTTGTATCTGCTACAAAAGATTATAAATTAATTTTAACCATGCCTGAGACAATGTCTATTGAAAGAAGAAAACTTTTAACAGTACTTGGTGCAGAAATTGTTTTAACTCCTGGAAGTGAAGGTATGGCTGGAGCTATTGCTAAGGCAAATGAACTTGCAGAAAATACTCCAAATTCATTTATACCACATCAATTTGAAAATAAGGCAAACTCTGAAATTCATAGATTAACTACTGGGCCTGAAATCTACAGGGATACTGATGGTAAAGTAGATATTGTTGTATCTGCTGCTGGAACAGGTGGAACTGTAACTGGTATTGCACAGTATATTAAAGAGAAAAAACCAGAATTTAAAGCAGTTGCAGTTGAACCTTATAGTTCTCAAACTTTAGGAAAAGGTGAAAAAGGACCTCATAAAATACAAGGTATCGGTGCAGGATTCGTTCCAGATGTCATTGACTTAGACATTATTGATGAGATTATTCCTGTAAAAGATGAGGATGCAGCTAATACTTTATTAAGACTTGCAAGAGAAGAAGGTATTTTCACAGGTATTTCATCAGGTGCAGCTACTTGGGCAGCTATAGAACTTGCAAAACGTCCTGATAATAAAGGAAAAACAATTGTAGTTATTTTACCTGATACTGGTGAAAGATATCTATCTACTGAATGGATATTTGGAGATTTATTCTAAATATAATTTATCTGCTGAATGGATATTTGGTGATTTATTCTAAAAATAAGTCTTCTTTATTTTTTTTAAAATTATTAATCAAAATTTGATTTTAAACTATTTTTTTTATTTTTTGCTTATAATTTTTTTATCACTTTCGAAATAGTTTATATACTAAAAAAATAAAATATAACTTTGTTATTATAACTTGTGTTAAGTTTATATTAAATTACTTATAAATATAAATATAGTCTTAATTAACAATAGTTAATTATTGAAGATAAATTGTTTTTTAATATATCATTTTTATAATACTTATTGATAAAATGGTGAAAATATGTTTGATAGTTTAAAAGAAGAGCTCCGTGCTGCAAAAAATAAGGATCCTGCTGCAAGAAGTAATTTTGAGATTCTTTGTTGCTACCCTGGAGTATGGGCTATTATTTTACATAGATGGAATCATTGGCTTTGGACTCATAATTTGCCATTTTGGGGGAGATTTTTCTCTCAAATATCTAGATTTTTAACAGGGATTGAAATTCACCCTGGTGCTCAAATAGGTAAAAGAGTCTTTATTGATCATGGAATGGGTATTGTAATAGGTGAAACAACTATTGTTGGGGATGATGTTTTAATTTATCAAGGGGTTGTTCTTGGTGGAACCAGCTTAAGTAAAGGTAAAAGACACCCAACTGTTGAAGATGCAGTTGTAATTGGTTCTGGAGCAAAAGTTTTAGGAAATATTACATTAGGCAATTCTTCTAAAATTGGTGCTGGAGCTGTTGTTTTAAATGATGTTCCTCCAGGTGCTACTGCTGTTGGTGTACCAAGTAGAGTTATTTATGAAGAACAAAAAACTGTAGAAGATTTAAATCATGATTTCTCAGACCCAGTTGCATCAGCTATTGATTTACTTTTAGAACGTCAAGTAGAGCTTGAAAAACAAATTAATATTTTAAATCAAAAATTAGATATTGAAAAAACTGGAATTATTCGAGATTCTGAAATTGAAGAAGTATTTAAGGAAGTTGATGAATAATCTAATATTTTATTAACATTTAGGACTAATATTTTATTAGCATTTAAGATAAATATTTTATTAGCATTTAGGACTAATATTTTATTAGCATTTAAGATAAATATTTTATTAACATTTAGGAGATATTTTATGAAACCACCTTGCGAAATGGTAGTATGGTATATTATACCAGCTATAAGATCTGAATTAGCAAAAGATTTATTAAAATTAGGTATGAAACAAAAAAAGATATCTGAATTAATGGATATTACTCAACCTGCTGTATCTCAATATTTAACAGATAAAAGAGGTAGTGGCATTGAGTTTAATGATGATGTTAAAGCATTAATTCAAGATTTTGCAAATGACTTAAATGAAGGTACTGCAACTAAGTTAGATATTATTCCACGTACTTGTTATATATGTAAAAGAATCAAAACAGAAGATGTCATTTGTCAAATACATAAAGAAAAGGGAGAAATGCCTGCTGATTGTAAGGCATGTTTAGGCTCTGAAGCAAATACTTTATAAATTAATTATTATTAGTAGTTTCTCTACTAATTTTTATTTTTATTATTTTTTAAATAATATATTAATTTAATTATTTCACTATTATTTTTAGTTTAGCTTATTTTATTTTAAAATGTTTTAAGGAGATATAATGGAAATTTATAGTACAATGTCAAGGGAAAAAGAAGAGTTGAATACATTATTTGAAGATAAAATTAAACTCTTTGTTTGTGGCCCTACAGTTTATGATGATGCTCATATTGGTCATGGAAGAACTTACATTTCCTTTGATACTATTAAAAGATATTTAGAATTTAAAGGATATTCTGTATTCTACTTACAAAATATAACTGATATTGATGATAAGATTATCAACAGAGCAAAAGAAAGTGGTGTAGACTCTAAGTTACTTGCAAAGAAATTTGAAAAAAGATTTATAGAAGATATGGATGCTTTAAATGTTAAAAGTGTTAACTATTTTGCAAGAGCTACTGACCATATGGAAGAAATTTTAAATCAAATCCAAAGATTAATCGATAAAGGATTTGCATATCTAACTGAAACTGGAGTTTACTTTGAAGTTGCTAAATTTAAAGATTATGGTAAATTAGCTAACCGTAAAATTGAAGAACTTGAAACTCATAGGATTGATATTGATAGTTCTAAAAAAAGCCCTAACGATTTTGCTTTATGGAAAAATAGAGAGGGGTCTGAATACTCTGGCGAACCTATATGGGATTCTCCATGGGGTAAAGGAAGACCTGGTTGGCATATTGAAGATACAGCTATTACTGAAAAATACTTCGGACCTCAATATGACATTCACGGAGGAGGTCTTGATTTAATATTCCCTCATCATGATTCTGAAATTGCTCAAATGGAAGCAGTATCTGGTAGAGAACCTTTAGTACAATACTGGATGCACACTGGTTTTTTAAATGTTTCAGGAGAAAAAATGTCTAAATCTTTAGGTAACTTTATTACAATTAGAGATTTATTAAAAAATTACTCAGGAGAAACATTTAGATTATTTGTTCTTGCAACTCATTATAGAAGCCCAATAGACTTTAGTGAAGTTAGTTTACATCAAGCTGAAAAAAATATTGCAAAAATTAAAAATTACCTTCAAACCATTGATGAGAAGATTAATGAAGAATTTGAAAAAGCTAATGTTTCAGATGATATTGCTAAATTAGAAGATTTAGAAGAAAATGAAGTTTTAGAAGAATTGATTAGTTTTGATTATTATGAATCTTCTTATGATGTATTAAATGAAGGGGTTGAAGAGTTCTTTAAAAGCATGGATGATGATTTTAGTACTCCTAAAGCTATTGCAGCCATTTTTTCATTTATTAGACAATCTAATAAAGATCTAAATGAAGATAAAATAATTATTGATGATCTTTTAGCAATTAAACACTGGTTTGCAGATATCAGTCAAATTTTAGGAATTAACTTTTTTGACGATAATGATAAAACTAGCGGTGATGAAGAAGGATTATTATCTATAATTGCTGATGTTCGCCAAAAATTAAGAGCTGAAAAGCAATATGATCTATCTGATGAGATTAGAGATAAACTTGTTTCATTAGGTATTGAAGTAAGTGATTAGTTATTATAATCCTTTTTCTTTTTTTATTTTTCTAATTTTTACAAGTTTATAATTATCTACTTTTTTTTAAAATTTTTACTTTTTAAGAAATATTTATAATGTTTTATCATTATCACTATGAAAATTTATTTTTTTTATCTATTTTTTATTTTTTTTTTATTTTTTAGTTAAAATTAAAAATAAAATAATATATATTAGGTTTATTAAAAATATATAACAGTAAATACTTAAAATTCTATTATACTTAATATGGTTTAGAATAATTAGTTTTACTAATTCATTTTCATTATTTTTATGAAATTTTAAATTATTTTTCAATGAAATTTTTTAGATAATTATAAATATTATGATTTTTAAAGTAATTAAAAACATAAAAATAATTCTTAATTATTTATCATTATAAATATGATGAACTACATATTATATAGTAATAAATATTATATTTTGTATGATGAATTTTTAAAATTTATTTATTGTTTTGATAATTGTATTTGAAGCTTATCGATATTTTATTTAAATTTTAAAAAATTTATCAAATTTCAAATATAAATAATTATTAAAATTGATTTGTATAAAGGAGTTAAAATCTATGACTGATCTTACTAAGATGTTTAATCCAGAATCTGTTGCTGTTGTTGGAGCATCAAATTCTGAAGGAAAAGTAGGTTATATTGTTTTAAATAATATTATAAATGATGGTTTTAAAGGAACTATTTATCCTATTAACCCTAAAGATGATGAAGTTCAAGGATTAAAAGCATATAAAAATGTTTCTGATTTACCAGAAGTACCTGACTTTGTAATTATTTCCATTCCAGGAAAATTAGTAAATCCTGTTGTAAAAGAATGTGGTGAATTTGGTGTAAAGAATATGGTAGTTATCTCTGCAGGATTTAAAGAAATCGGTGGAGAAGGAGTTGAAAGAGAAGCTGAGCTTGTTGCCCTTGGTAAAGAGTATGGTATTAATATTATTGGTCCTAATAGCTTAGGTACTACTGATTCTCACACTCCACTTAACTCTTCATTTTCACAAATTATGCCTCCTGAAGGAAATATTGCATTTATTTCCCAAAGTGGAGCTATGATGGTAGCTATTATTGATTGGAGTTTAACTGCAGGAATTGGTTTCAGTAAAATTATTAGTTTAGGTAATAAAGCTGGAACAACTGAAATCGAATTAATTGAATTCTTAGCTGATGACCCAGAAACTGCAGTAGTTATTTGTTACTTAGAATCTATTAGTGAAGATGAAGACTTTATAAGAACTTTAAGAAAAGTATCTTATAAAAAACCAGTAGTTATCTTAAAATCTGGTTCAAGTTCTGCTGGTGCTGAAGCTGCATCATCACATACTGGTGCATTAGCTGGTAGTGACATTGCATTTGATACTGCATTTAAGCAATCTGGAATATTTAGAGTAACTACCATGGATGAATTATTTGATGTTGGTTTAGCATTCTCTAAATGTATGTTGCCTACTGGACGTAATCTTGCAATTATTACTAATGCAGGTGGTGGAGGAGTAGTATCTGTAGATGCTATGGAAAGATATGCTTTAGATCTTGTTAAATTTGATGAAGAAACTAATGCAAGATTAAAAGAAGCTGTACCTGAAGAAGGCAGTATTAAAAATCCTATTGATGTTTTAGGTGATGCTCCTGTTACAAGATATAAAGAATCTTTAGAAATTGTTTTGGATTCTGATGAAGTTGATGGTTTAGTTGTTATGGTATGTCCTACAGCATCTGCCGATGCTGATGGTATTGCTCAAGCTCTTGTTGAAGGTGCAAATGAATTTGATAAACCAGTTATTGCAGTTAATATGGGTGGACCTACCTTTGAAAATGCTAATAAGCTATTAAGAGATAATGGAATTCCTACCTATGTATTCCCTGAAACTGCTGTAAAAGTATTTGATTATCTTGCAAGATTTGCTGCTGTTCAAGAGCGAAACTATGATAATCCAGTAGCAGATATTGATGATGTGGATAAAGAAGCAGTTGAAGCTATTTTTGCTAAAGTAAAAGAAGAAAAAAGAGATACTTTACTTGGTAGTGAAGCTTATGCTGTAGCTGAAGCTTATGGTATTGAAGCAGCTCCTATTAAATTAGCTACTTCACCTGAAGAAGCAGGTACACTTGCTGAACAGATGGATTTCCCAGTTGTACTTAAAATTGCATCTGATAAAATTTTACACAAATCTGATATTGGTGGTGTAAAGGTAGGAATTAAATCTAAAGAAGAAGCTGAAGAAGTTTATAAAGAAATTATAGCTAATGCTAATAAAGCTCATCCAGACATTGTTCCAAATGGTGTAGAAGTTCAAAAAATGATGGATTCTGGTATTGAAGTTCTTGTTGGAATGATTAGAGATATACAATTTGGACCTATGATTGCATTTGGTATGGGTGGAGTACTTGTAAACCTTTTAGAAGATGTTTCATTTAAACTAGCAAAAGGTTTAACTACTGATGAAATTTCTGAGCAAATAGAGAATACTAAGGTTATTGAATTACTTAAAGGTTTCAGAGGAGAAGCTCCTGGGGATATTGATGCTGTTAAATCAGCTATCATCAGAGTAGCTAAATTAACTTTAGACTTCCCTGAAATTTCTGAGCTTGATATTAACCCAATCTTTGTATATGAGAAAGGATCAAGTGCATTAGATATAAAAATTAAATTAGATTAATTATAATAATTAATCTATTATATTTTTTATCATTATATTAATTTTTAATTTATTATTTTTTATTTCTTTTAATTATTAATTTTAAATTTATTATTTTTTATTTCTTTTAATTATTAATTTTTAATTATTATTTTAGCCTTGTAGAAACCTTTTTTAAAAGATTTGTACATGCCTGTAGAAATTATATAAAACATCTTTTAGCTTGGTTTCTTTATTACGTAATTTATCGTTGCGTGAAAAGTTTATACCTGAAAATATTTGCTTTATAACAAAAATTACACTTTCAACATTCATTCTTCTAGAATAGATCTTAGGTCTGAAAATTGTTGAACTATTTAAACGATAATGACCATTTTTGGCTCTTGTTTTAAGTGGTATTTGCTCAAAAGCTAAAGTTTCTTCATTAATACATTTTCTTATTTCTTCAGAATCATAAGCTCTGTCTGCTAAGAAATAATGAGGTTG